>CALELC010000065.1 GCA_937904535.1 uncultured Planctomycetaceae bacterium | reverse complement strand
ACCAGTGCGAAAGTAGGTATCGCCGGGTTCATACACAACGAAAAAGCCTCGATCGTCAAACATGATGATCGAGGCTTTTTTCGTTTCGTGGCGAATCGTCTGTGTGGCGTAAGCAGCAGTTTGTCGCGCCGCTAGGCAGCAGGCGGTTCAGACACTGCCGCCGGTGCGAATCGCATCCGCTGACAGTCGCCCAGTGGCAAGAGACGCACGTCACCCTGACGTTCGGCGGGAACCACAGCCAGCGCGGCGAGCGGCCAATCGGGTTCGATGTTTTCCGCTGCCGCGGTGCAGTTGCGAGTGAGTCGCTGAGCGGTGAGGGCCAGACCGTCAACGAAACACGCGGTGGCGAGGGCATCGGCATCCGTGGCTGTCGTTGCGAGCACCGTCAGCGACAGCATGTCGCCGGCCGGTCGCCCGAGTCGGGGATCGAGCACGTGTCCGTGCCGCACTCCTTGGTGATGAAAGAACTGCTTGCCCGAGCCACTGGTGGCAAGGGCCGCATCGCACAGCCGCAGCTCCCCCAGACGCAGCCCGGGCCGCAGCGGATGCTCGACACCAACGCGCCAGCCTGCGCTCGGTTCCGGTGTGTCGGAGCCGCGGGCGAGCACGCTGCTGCGGCCTCCGTGGATCAGGAAGGCGGACACTCCGGCGGCCGTGAGTCGCGAGGCGAGGCGGTCGATAGCGAAGCCTTTGCCGATGCCGCCGAGATTGAGCGACATCCCAGCTCGTGGAAGGAAGACAGTGCGGGCGTCAGCATCGATGGTGAGCAGGTCGCTGCCGACGAGTGCACGGGCGGCTTCGATTTCAGCGGCTGTCGGTTTGCGGCCACGGCGGCGGGTAAAGCCCCAGCACTCGACGAGCGGGCCAGCGGTGACGTCAAACGCCCCGTGGCTCAGTCGGGAGAGCGCCTGGGCGCGTTGCAGGACTTCGATCACATCGGCTGAGACCCGAACCGGTTCGCTTCCCGCCAGGGCATTGATGCGACTGATGGCGCTGCTAGGGCGAAAAACGCTGAGTTCAGCCTCGATCCGTTCGAGTTCTTCGAGCGTGTCGATGGCCGTTTCGACGGCGGCACGGTCTTCGCCAGGCAGGACGATCCCGAACTCGGTTGCCATCGCGCGGCGGGTGACCTCGGTGACAACTTGTTCAGCCACGTGAAACTCCTCTGGCGAGCGAGGCGGCAGATGTTTTATTGCGGTGATTATGGAGTGTTCGATGAATCAAGATCGTCGCCAGTATCGTCTGCTCGGGAAGACCTGGGCAGGCCGCCGCAGCGTCGTGGTATTCGGGGTCTGCGTGCTTTTGGCGAGCAACGGCTGTGTTCGTCGCCGCCTGGCGGTGCGGACCAGTCCGCCGGGCGCAGTGGTTTCGGTCGACAACCAAGTGATCGGTACGTCGCCCGCGGCAAGCTCGTTCACCTATTATGGAACGCGGGAGATCCGCATCGAGAAAGACGGTTACCGCACGGAGACGATTCGGCGGCGGATCGCTCCGCCATGGTACCAATGGCCGGGAATCGATTTTGTTGCAGAGACGTTGGTCCCGTGGGAAATCCGTGACGAGCGGATCATCGATGTCGAGTTGGTTCCGCAGACGCTCGAACCGACCGAGGACGTGCTGATGCGTGCCGATCAGTTGCGTAGTCAATCTCGCAGTGGCGTTGTGACAGCGCCGCGCTGAGCAGCTTTATCGGCAGCAGAAAGGGCTAGCGATGCTGGCCCTGCCCTGCCCCATGGATTGGGCCGTGCTGGGTTTTGCCGGGCAGCCTCATTACTTCAGTCCGAGGCCGGCTGGTCTGGCAGTTAACGCTCCTTTGACGCCGAGCTGGCTCG
This sequence comes from uncultured Planctomycetaceae bacterium, assembly GCA_937904535.1. GTDB lineage: Bacteria > Planctomycetota > Planctomycetia > Pirellulales > Pirellulaceae > UBA6163. Next base: position 14,067 of record CALELC010000065.1, on the reverse strand, counting down.
GGTCGCGGGCGAGTTTATCGGAGATGACCCGCACATCGTCGAGGATGGGACGAATGCGAACGGTGGCGCTCTCGATGTTGCCGAGCGTGCGTTTCACCTGGAAGTAGATTTCGTCGTCTTCGAGCAGTCGCCGCAAACTGCCGTTGCCGTTGAGCATGGCGCCGAACTGGTTGATCTGTACGAGCGACTCGTCGAGGTTGCTGAAGCTGGCGAGCATCTTTTCAACGATCTCTTCGCCGCGGTCGCCCAGCGGTTCGGTGAAGCGTTCCAGATTGACGATCGTGCGGTCGAGGGAGCGGAACGTCGAACCGGCTTCGCCGACGGCTTGTTCGGCTGCGACGCCGACGCGTTCGAACTGTTGCATCGTGAGTTTGGTATTCGCCAGTGCCTGTTCGGCTTCGTCGAGCACGCGCGGCAGCGAATCGAGCGACTGGGTGAGCCGAGCACGCAGTTCGGGATCACCGACGATGGTGCGAATGTCGGTCATCGCGGCCTGGAACTGATCCAGCGCTTGGTTGGCCTTGCCGACGATATCGCGCAAGTTGCCTTCGTTGTCGGTGACGACGCCGCGGACCGAGTTCGCCAGCTCGTTGACCGAGGCGCCGGCGGATTCCAGGGCAACTCCGGCACGCTGCACGACGGCCAAGGTGTTGCGCACGTCGTCTTCGAGATTGGCGATCGCCGCCAGGGGATCGTCTGCGGCGTAGCTGGAGAGCACGTAGTCGCCATCGGCGTAGAAGGACGTCAGAAGTTCCTCTTCGGCTGGATCCCAGCGATTGTTGCGGGGCACCGGGGGCTGGCCTGCCGGAGCTTGGCCGTCGAGGTTTTCCAGCGCTCGGCCGAGGTCCTTTTGGAACTCCAGTTTGGCATCGCCGGTAACGAGCGAGCTGGTGCCGATTTTTGGAACATAAGCACGGGTGAGCTTGCGGTCAGCATCGATCGCCAGCGTCAGCCGCACGCCGCCTTCAGGTCGCAGTTGAATCTGCGTGACGCGGCCGATGCGGACGCCGTCGCGGAGCACTGGTGTATTCACGCCGATGCCGGCGGCCGAATCAATGTCGACCGTCAGGTTGTAGGTGCGAGCGAGTACCGTCGGAAACGCGCCGAACAGGAAGGTCAGGATGACGCCCACGCCGATGGCGGAAAGCACCAGCACCCCGACCCCGAATCGTAGTTTTGTGTCGTCCATGATCGTTGGTTGAAAGGAACTCTGAACGCAGTCCGGATCAGTCGGCTGAGTCGCCGGCCCAGGCGTGACTGACGGCCGCGGTTTGACGCATCAGTTCGTCGATCCGTTCGCCGGCTTCGCCACGCACGAATTGTCGTACGCGACGATCATCGGCATGATCTAAATCGCTCGGCGGCCCGTCGAACAGGACTTGTGACTCGCCGGGTTGGAGGCGGGTCCGCGGGTAGAGCATGACGACGCGGTTGGCGACCTTCCGAGCGGTCTGCATGTCGTGGGTCACGATCACACTGGTCACCGGGTACCGGCGGCGCGTCGCCAGGATCAGTTCGTTGATTACGTCGCTCATGATCGGATCCAAGCCGGTCGTTGGCTCGTCGTAGACGACCAATTCGGGCTGCAGAATGAGGGCCCGTGCCAGCCCGACGCGTTTGCGCATCCCGCCGGACAGCTGGGCTGGGAATTTGCCGGCGACTTCGCTTGGCAGCCCGACCTCGGAAAGCTTTTCCATCACCCGCACGGCGATCTCATCGTCGGACGCCGTTTCATGCTGCAGGATCGGGAAGGCCACATTGTCGAAGATGTTCATGCTGTCGAAGAGGGCCGCGTTCTGGAACACGAAGCCAAAGCGGCGGCGGGTCTGCGCCAGTTCCGCAGGAGTGAGCTGGTGCAGATCATGTCCGTCGAACACCACTTCCCCGGCGGTCGGACGGATCAGCCCGGCAATGGTCTTCATCAGCACGGTTTTGCCACAGCCGCTCTCTCCGATGATGGCCAGCGTTTGACCGTGGTCGATGCGGAGGTCGATGTGGCTGAGGATCGATTGGCCGCCGAAGCGGACGCTGACATTGCGGCAGTCGACCAGCGGCTGATCTTCGGCGTCAGGCAGCATGGCGATTACTCCGGAGCCCAGATCGTGTAGTAAAACGCGTCGAGCAGGATGTTGAGGATCAGGTCGATCCCAAGAATCAGCACGAAGGACATGACGAATGCCGCGGTTGCTGCTTGGCCGACGCCCTCCGCGCCGGCTTGGCAGTTAAAGCCGCGATAGCAGCTGACAACCGCAATGATCCCACCGAAAAAGAAACTCTTCAGCAGGCCGCTGAACAGGTCAAACCCGCTGACGTGATCGCTGCTGTTTTGTAAATACGCCGCGTGGTCGATTCCCAAGACGATGACGCTGTAAAAGTAGCCGCCGACAATCCCCATGAAGTCGGCCATGATCGTCAGCGCGGGGATCAGCAGGATGCAGGCCAAGAATCTCGGCACGACCAGGTAGTGAATCGGGTCGGCACCCATGATGGTCAGCGCTTCGATCTGCTCGGTAACCCGCATCGTGCCGAGCACCGCAGCGATCGCTCCGCCGACGCGGCCAGCGAGCATCGTTGCGGCCAGCACTGGCCCCAATTCTCGCACCAATGATGAATTGATTACCGCGCCGAGCCGGTTTTCTAGACCAATCATCTGGAATTGGCGGTGGCTCTGTACGGCCAACACCATGCCGATGAACGTCCCGGTCAGTGCGACGACCGGCAAACTGAGCACGCCGACCTGATAGAAGTTGTTCAGAATGGTGCCACGGGCCGGCCGGCGCGTGAACATCCAGGCGAACATGCGGTAGGCGAAGATCGCGATGTCACCGACGGTGGAGACACCATCGATCACGATCCCGCCCCAGTCGGTGACCCAGTGAGACAGTTTGCTCGGGCGGGCCTCGCCCGCTGGCAAATCATCCCGATAGGTTACTCCGGCCATTACACGGTGCGCCCGCTCAGACAGGGATTCGGCGCGGCCACGAAGACGCGTAGCCGCCTGTCAGAGAGTATCGGTCGCTGTGGCTGTGTGGCTTGAGTCGACTTTAACGACGCGGGCTGGCGAATTGCAGGCGCGGGTCATCCAGACCGAGACGCTTCATCTTTTTGTAGAGGGTCGTGCGGTTGATGCCGAGCGTGGCGGCGGTCGCCGAACGATTCCAGTGATGATCATGCAGAGCTTGCAAGATGATCTGACGCTCGGGGGCCGCGAGGGCTCCCCGCAGATCATTGCTGACAGCCGAGACCGTTTCGGCCGGCGAAGTGGCTGCGGTGGTGAAGCGGCGTGCAAGCGCGGGGCTGTTGCTCGGCTGCCGTAGTTCCGGCGGCAGGTCATCGATCGTCAATCGCGGGCCCTGCCCCAGGAGCACTGCTCGCTCGACGACGTTTTCCAATTGGCGAATGTTGCCAGGCCAGTGGTAGCTTTGCAGCACCTCCATCGCTGGCGGATCAAAGCCATCGCTGAGCCGGCCCCCGGCAGCAACGATTTCATGCAAGAAGTGATCAACCAGCAGCGGGATGTCATCTGGCCGCTCGCGCAGCGGTGGCAAATCGATCCCGACGACGTTGATGCGATAGAACAGATCCTGGCGGAATCGACCGGCGGCGACGGCCGCGGTTAGGTCTTCATTGGTGGCCAGAATCACGCGAACGTCGACCGTGCGGGTCTGCGTGCCACCGACCGGTTCAAAGCGGAACTCTTGCAGGACGCGGAGCAGCTTGACCTGTAGCGCCGGCGAAGCCGTGCCGATTTCGTCGAGGAACAAGGTGCCGCCGTTGGCCAAATCAAATTTGCCCAGCCGGTCAGAAATTGCTCCGGTAAACGCACCGGCGACATGTCCAAACAGTTCGCTCTCGAGCAGCGAGTCCGGCAATGCTCCACAAGCGACTTCAATGAACGGCCCGTTGCGGCGATGGCTACGGTTGTGGATCGCGCGGGCGACGAGCGATTTGCCGGTGCCGTTTTCGCCGGTGATCAGCACCGAAGCCCGAGCATCTGCCACGCTGTCGATGATCTTGAAGATCTTCAGCATGCGCTCGTCGCGGCTGATGATGTTTTCCATCCCCAACCGGCTTTCCAAATGTTGGCGTAGCCGTTCGTTTTCTTCTGCCACGCGTCGTTGGTTGGTTGCCCGGCGGATGGCGGCAATCAATTCCTGATCGATCAGCGGTTTGGTGAGCACGTCAAAGGCGCCCGCCCGTACCGCTTCGACGGCCGTGTGCGGGGTGGCATAGCCGGTGATCGCCAAAATGCTGGTCTGAGGATAGCAACGGCGGACGTATTGGATCAGGTCGAGTCCGTTGGCATCGCCCAGTCGCAGGTCCGTTAGCACCAGCTGGAAGGTAGCCTGGCGGAGTTTTGCTTGCGCTGCGGCGAGCGTTGCCGCGACCTCGACTGCGAAGCCTTCTTCGCGCAGCCACCGCGCCATCGATTCGGCGAGATAGAGATCGTCATCGACCAACAGAATCGAATCGGGTGGCGACATGAGCGGTTGCGAGCGGTAACAGAGGAGCGAAGCAGCGAGAACACGCAGGCCGAATCGAACAGAGTTGTCCCACTCGATTCACCTAACGGTATCTACGTCGCAATCTGACTCGAGGCAAGCAATGCCGCTCGAGGAACATCCTGCGCACCCGCTTATGCCAGAGACAGACCGCTCACGCCTGGCGCGCGGCAGACATGTCCGACAACAATGCATGCACCAAGGCCGCATCGACCGGCTTGGTCAAGTGATGGTCAAAGCCAGCTTCATGGGCCCGTTTGCGATCATCGTCGGTTCCCCAGCCGGTGAGAGCCACCAATGTCAAGGCAGCTCCATGGAGTTCAGCCCGCAGGCGGCGTGCGACCTCATACCCATTCATGCCTGGCAGGCCGATGTCTAGGAACACCACTTCAGGAGCGAAGGAATGAGCTCGTTCCAATGCCGTTGGACCGCTGTAGGCGATCGAGGTGGTGTGTCCGGCGAGCTGCAGTAACAGAGACAAGCTCTTCGCCCCATCGACGTTGTCATCGACCACCAAGATCCGCCGCGGCGTTGGCGCAGCGGGGGTGGCGTCTCCTTGGCCGGCAACCTCGGCCTTGATCGGAGACTCGGCCAGCGGCAGGCTGCCCTTGCCATGCCCTTCGCTTTCCGCGGTCACGGTCCCGCCGTGCATTTCGACCAAGCGGGTCACCAAGGCCAGGCCGATTCCCAAGCCGCCTTGGGCTTGATCGATCGTGCGGCCGACCTGGGTGAACATTTCGAACACTTTGTGCAGCATCTCGGGGGCGATCCCCAGGCCATTGTCGCGAACCGAGATTTCCACCGAGGCGCCATCACGCACGACCGTCAGTTCGATGCGTCCGCCGCGGGGCGTGTATTTGGCGGCGTTGTTGAGCAGGTTGCTGATCACTTGAGCGATCCGCGTGGGATCCGCATGAATCGGCAAAGCTTGGTCGATCGGGGCGATGATCAATTCGTGATGGTTGGCTTCGACGATCGGCCGAGTGACTTCCAGGGCGGCATCGATCACATCGCGGATATCGACGCGTTCCGGTTTGAGTTCCACCTTGCCCCGAGTGATCCGCGAAACATCCAGCAAGTCGTCGATCAGCCGGACCATGTGGCCGACCTGGCGTTCCATCATCTCACGGGCCGCATTCATGTCCTCGGGCGACTTGACCAGTTTCAGAACCGTCAGACCCGTGCGGATCGGTGCCAGCGGATTTCGCAGTTCATGGGCGAGCGTGGCCAGAAACTCATCCTTGCGGCGGTCCTGTTCGCGCACCTGTTCATACAGCAGTGCGTTCTCGATACCGACGGCGGCGATCGCGGCCAGTTGGACAAGGATTGCCTCATCCTCGAGCGTGAACTCGCCGTCCAACTTATCGGCCACCTGCACGACGCCGAGGCTCTTGCCGCCATGGCCCAGCAGTGGCACCGCCAATCGACCCCAGTGTTGCGGTCCCGAATCGGCCCGCGAAATCCGCAGCGGATAGCCCTGCTTACAAACCGCTGCAGCCAATTCGGCGTCGAACTCCGGCTGCTCTGCGGCTTCCTCACCGGGCAGTGCGGTCGGTGGCTGGACCTGATCGGAGTCGGGATCGGGTTCCGGAATTCGAGCGACCACGCCGGTGGTCTGCACCTGCGAATGGCAATCGTCGTGCAGGTTGAACGTGGTGATGCCGACGCGGGCGTTGATGATCGCGCAGGCCTCCTCGGTCAGAATCCGGGCGATGCTATCGGCCGACAGGACGGCATTGATCGAGCGTGACGCCTCTGCCACGCGTGCGAGTAAGGCAGAGCGTTGTTTCTCGGCGATGGCAACGCGGCGGAGCTGTTCTTCGGCGTGCACCCGTTCGCTGACATCCTGGAAGTAGACCGAGAGGCCTTCGGCGGACGGAAATGCTCGGGCTTCGTACCAGCAACCGTGATCGGGATAGTATGCGGTGACCGATTCAGCCGTCCGCGTCTGGGCCACACGCCGGTAGGTCTGTTCGAACTCCGTGCCAAGCAATTGCGGGAACGCTTCCCACACGACCTGGCCGAGCAGCTCCCCGGGGGGCCGCTGCAGGGTGCGTTCGGCTTGCGGGTTGGCGTAGACGAACCGCCATTCGTGGTCGAGGGTAAAGAACGCGTCGGTAATGCTTTCCAGAATCGACGCCGCCCGCTCATTGGCTTGTTGGGCCGCCAGTTCGGCAGCGAGCCGCTGATTGCGGGCACGAGCTTCAGCGACCGCTCGTTGGACCGCGGCTGGCAGACGCGCCAGGTTGTCTTTGAGCACGTAGTCGGTCGCTCCGCGTTTGAGCGTCTCGACCGCCAACTCTTCACCCATCATTCCCGAAACGAAGATGAAGGGCGTCTCCGGCTGGTGCTCACTGGCCAGTTCCAGCGCCGTGAAGCCTTCGAATGTCGGTACTTGATAGTCCGACAGAATCACTTCAAACGGCTGGCTTGACAGTTCGCTGATGAAGCTGTCGCGGTCCACCGCCCGCCGGACACGGACTGGCAAACCGGACTTCTGCAGCCAAGCCGCAACGAACTCCGCATCGAGATCGCTGTCCTCCAAATGGAGCACTGTGATGGCGTCAGGGAGACTGTCATGCCGGCTGTCACCGCTCAGCGCGGATTGCCGCTGGATGGGTTCGCTGCTGTTGCTTGGCATATTCAGGCCCGGCGTTCAAATTTCAGAGAACCCGGTGGTGGCTCGTTGAGTACCGCCCAGAACACGCCCAGATCCTGAATCGCCGATATGAACTCATCAAACGCAATCGGCTTAACGACATAAGCGTTGACGCCGAGTTTGTAGCTTCGTACCAGATCTTTTTCTTCGCGCGAGGTGGTCAGCATCACCACCGGAATCGAGCGCAGGTGATCGACCGAGCGGACCCGCTGCAGCACTTCGATGCCATCAATTTTAGGCAGTTTGAGGTCCAGCAGCACGACTGCCGGATTGCCCTCGGGACGCGACTGATACTCTCCCTGGCGAAACAAATAATCGATCGCTTCGGCGCCGTCGCGGACAGTCACCACTTCGTTGGCCAGGTTGCTGCGTTCCAGTGCGAGCAACGACAGCTCGAGGTCCTTGGGATTATCCTCAACCAGTAGAATCGGCTTAAGCATGTATCTGAGCTCTCTGTGGGGCTGCCGATGAGCTGGGCAAGCTGAAGTAGAAGGATGCACCTCCATTCACTTTAGCTTGGGCCCACGTGCGGCCACCGTGACGCTCGATCACCCGCCGGACGTTTGCCAAACCGATACCGGTTCCCTCGTAATCTTCCCAGCGATGCAGACGCTGGAACACCCCAAATAACTTGTTGGCAAACTGCATGTCGAATCCCACTCCGTTGTCTTTGACATAAAATACCACCTCGTCGTCCTCGTGATGGCTGCCGATTTCGATTTCGGCAATGTCTTGATTGCGTGTGTATTTTACCGCATTGCTGATGAGGTCGCGGACGGCCATGCGGAGCATCATCAGGTCGGCGGTGACGACCGGCAGCTCGCCTATCTTCCAGTCAATCCGCCGGCCATCGGCATCGCGCACCACATCCTGGCGCACTTCCTCGACCAGCAGGTTCAGATCGATGGGAGACAGCTGCAGGTCAGCTCGGCCCAGTCGCGAATAGCCGAGTAACTTGTCGACCAGCAGGCTCGCATACTCGCTCGATTCACGGATGTTTTTGAGCCAGTGGCGTTCTCTTTCCGACAGAGCCGAGGCACCGGATTCCATCAGCATCTGGGCAAAGCCGACGATATGCCGCAGCGGTGCTCGCAAGTCATGGCTGACGGAATAGGAGAATGCTTCGAGTTCGCGGTTGCTGCGCGTCAACTCGACGTTGAGCTCAGCGAGCTCTTCGGCTCTCCGCAACACGGTGCCCACCAGCACATCACGCAGCTCTGCCGCGATCTCGACTTCGCTTGGTTCCCAAGCCGACGCTCGCTGGTGAACCGTTTCCCGCCAGGTCACAAAGGATGCCCGCGGGTGCAGCTCCGACCGCTCACCGCGCGTGTGGGCCGATGCGCGCGGATCGCCGCCCCACTGGATCGTCTGAATGATTTCGGGACGAAACCAGAGTACGTAACTCGGATGCAGCTTCGAGACCGAAATCGCGAGCAGCCCACTAGCCTGATCCTGCATCGCCGCTGCTGGCGGATAGACGCTAGCCAGCGCATCGGTGTGATACACGTCTTGCTTCACGTTACTGAACAGCCACTCGCTCAACTCGCGCACTTGCTGCTGCGTCGGTGTCTGGCCGACCAGCAGGCACTGAGGCTGCTGGGTCACGACTGCCGCTCCGGTCGCTCCGGTAACGGCTAGCAGCAGCGACGGGTTGCGTTCCAGAGCCGCGACAAAATCGGAACCGTCGGCAATCCGTTCGACCAATTGAGCATAAGTCGCGTGCACCTGGACCCGCCGCTCGTAGTCTTGCCGCTGTTCCAAGGCCGCCAGCCGCAGCGAGAACGCCCGAGCGAACAGATCGCAAATGCCGCGGATCGCAAACGGCACCATCCGCGGCTCGTGATGATGGCACGAAATCAACCCCCAGAGCCGCTCGTCACGCAGGATGGATACCGACATCGAGGCCGCGGTCTGCATGTTTTTCATGTACTGCACATGCACCGGCGACACACTGCGCAGGGTCGCAAAGCTCATATCCAGCGGCTTGCCGGTCTGCGGATGAATGACCGGGGTCAGCGGTACCGGGCGATAGTCGGCGTCGGGGATCAGCCGCAAGCGGTTGTGCCGGTAAAGTTCTCGAGCTTGGGCAGGAATATCGGCCGCGGGGAAACGATGATGCAAGTAGGACGGCAGGCGACCGTTGCCGTGTTCACCGATGACGGTGCCGTTCCAGGTGGAGTCGAAGCGATAGATCAGGACGCGGTCAAAACCGGTCAGGCGGGCAATCTCTTCGGCGATCCAGTCGCACAGTTGATCGACCGAGGTCGCCGCCTCCGTTCGCAGTGTGAACCGGTCCAGCAGCGGATAGAGATCGGGCGGTGAATGACCGGAGACGAGTTCGAGTTCGAGCACTATCCCTTCGGGGCTCGGGTGGGCAATGGCATCAAACGACCGCTCAATGCCGTCCACGCTTGCCTGCACCGTCCCCAAGCTGCTGGGGCGACCGCGGACCAGCGGTGCACCATCGAGCTTGTGCCGGATTGCTTGCCCGACGTATTTGTCGATCGGCTTCCCGAGCGCTTGAGCGGGAGGATGTCCAAGAAGCTCGCCTAGGTTTTCGCTGACCTGGGTGATGCGAAGATCATCGGGACTGAGAACGAACAGCACGCCGTGCGGCTGGATACTGCCGGGGATCTGAATCGGTTCACGTTCACAGGCCGACAAGTCGATCGCCTGTTTGTCGTGATCCTGCGCAGCTGTCGTATTGGTCAGCAGGTGACCGGTTGTCCCTCGATCCAACTTCCCAACCTCGCGAATGTCTCTGTAGCCGCAGTGATCACCTGACTTTCGGCTCCAGGGTGACGGTCGCCGTAATCAGCAAGAATAGAGCAAAAATTAGACCACTGAGAATGTGTGCGACTGCCGTAGCTATGGAAAAACGCACAGCCGCTGTCTGGCTCAATCCCGAGCTGACGGCTCACCGCCTGGCGAATGATTTGGCCGCCGAGTGTCGCTCCTTCGAGGACATACAGGCAGCCCATCGCGTCCGCCGTCTCTCTGAGCGATGGCAACTCAGTGCAGAGCGGTAGCGTCGCAATCTGTTCCGGCGTCCGGCCAAGAGCCAGCAAATCCTGGCGGAGCAGTGTCGTTTTCAATCGTGGTTGCAGGTCAAAGGGCACCTGCCCGGCGCGAGCCAAAGCCGTCAGCCGCTCTTCCAGCGGACTGTAGTAGCCGTAGAACCGCTCCAGCAAACTGCCGAAGGATGCTCGCGAGCGAAGCCGCGCCGGCAGATTAACAGCCCGCTCCACACGCAGGTGCTGTTCCCGGGTCGCAGTCCGCAAAGCCGAAAGTATCATCGCATCGTTGCTGGTCGATGAGCGTCCCTGCAGCGACCCCTGCGGACGCTGAGCGGACAGTCTGCTGTCAGGGCTGTGAGCGATCCGAGGATCGCCGCAGCAATGGGCTGCGGCCGTGCTGGGCACGCTTGCCGCACCGAGCAAGCGAGCCGTCCTGCTCCGCCGGATCGGCTGAAGCGGATCGCTAGAGCGCCAGCAGCAAACGGCTGGGAGCTTCCAGGAAGCCGATCACATCGTTGAGGAACCGGGCCGCGACGGCGCCGTCCACCAGGCGATGGTCGTAAGACAAACTCAGCGGCATCATCATCCGTGGAACGATCGAGTCGTCGGGCATCACGACCGGCAATTTGCGGCTGCGACCGACGAGCAGAATCGCGACTTCCGGCACATTCACCACGGGGGTGCTGTACTGGCCACCGATGGCTCCGAGGTTGCTGACCGTGAAGGTGCCCCCGCGAAGTTCGTTGACCGGGAATTGCCCGCCGCGAACCTTGCCGGCCAGTTCTGCCAGAGCCCGGGTGATCTCTGGGATGCCCATCCGATCGACGTTTCGCAGCACCGGCACGACCAACCCGCGCTCGGTGTCGACGGCGATGCCGACGTTCACATATTCCTTGTAGATGATCTGCTCGTTTTCGCTATCGATCACCGCGTTGATCTCCGGGTGATGGCGCAGCGCCGTCGCCACCGCTTTGATCAGGAATGGCATCGTGGTCAGCTTCAAGCCTTGTGCGGCGTAGTCGTCTTTGCTGGCCTGACGCAGCCGTTCCAAGTCGGTCACATCGGCGTCGTCGAAGTTCGTCACGCGAGCGACGTTCGACCAACTCTTATGCATTTGAGCGGCGATGGTTTTCCGGATTTTGGTCATTCGTTCGACACGGATCGGCCCGAAATCGTCGCGAGTGCCGCCGTTGTCAGCGGCCGGTGCGGCGCCTAGTTGGGCTGCGGTGGCGGGCCCGGCCGGTTCGCTGGCAGCCGGGCTCTTGCTGCCGCGGATGGCCTGGCTGGCCTGACGAACTACGGCCAGCACGTCTTCCCGAGTGATCCGGCCACCGTCGCCGGTGCCGGTCACCTGCGAGAGGTCGACGCCGACTTCGCGGGCCAGACGACGGATGGCGGGGCCAGCGGGAATCACTTCATCATCGGCTTGACTACCGCTGGTGGCGACCGGAGTGGGCTTCGGCGTGGGAACCGGCGGGCCACTCGGTTTAATCGCTGCTGGAGCTGCTTCAGGATCGGGTTGCTCCGTTTCCGGTGGCTGAGGTTTAGCAGCTTGAGCGGGCTGCGCCGCAGCCGGTTGGGGCTTGGCAGCGGGAGCTGGAGCTTGTGGCGGCTGTGATTCGGCAGCAGGGGCCGCCGGAGCCTCAGCGGCTGCGGGCGCGGCAGGTTGCTGCGGTTCCGCAGGTTGCTCGGCCGGAGCCGGAGCGCTGCTCGACGCTCCCTCGGATCCTGCCGGCTCCAGATCCAGAATCAGGCCGCCGATCGGCACCGACTGACCCTGTTGGACGTGAATCTTGACGACCTTACCGCCAGCGGACGATGGGACCGGTACCGTCGCCTTATCGGTCTCGATCTCGACGACTTCCTGGCCTTCCTCGATCACGTCACCAACCGAAACTAAGATATCCAGGATGTCCCCTGAATCGATGCCGTCGCCGAGTTCAGGAAGTTTGACTTGGATTGCGTTGGCCATGTGAGCGAGTTGAGTGTGATCGGGGATGCGGATAAGGAATGGAAGCCGCGGAGGTCGTGCCAAATGACGGCCTGCCGCGGCGGATTCGATCAGCCAAGCCGGCTGGTTTAGGCGAAATAGGGATTCGGCTTGTCGGGATCAAAACCAAGGTCGGTGATCGCTTGGGCGACCTCTTCGTTGGTAAATACACCGGTTTTGCTTAGTCGGCTAAGCGCGGCGATCGTGACCGACTCGGCGTCGACTTCGAAGTGCCGCCGCAGGGCCTGGCGAGTTTCGCTCCGCCCCATCCCGTCGGTACCCAGAACGCAGTAGTCCCCTGGAATCCACTGAGTCAATTGCTCTGGCAAGGCGCGGACGTAGTCGCTGGCGGCGATAAACGGCCCGGAAACGCCCTCGAGTTGTTCCTCGAGGTAACTCTTGCGAGGCGGCATGGTCGGATGCAGCATGTTCCAGCGGGCACAGTCGGCAGCTTCACGTCGCAGTTGCGTGTAGCTGGTGACGCTCCACACATCGCTGGCGATCTGATACTTGTCGGCCAGCAGTTGCTGGGCGGCGAGGACACCGTTGAGGATCGCACCGCTGCCGAACAGTTGCACGCGCGCCTTCGCGCCTTCGACTTCCACGCTCTTATAACGATACAAACCCTTGATGATCCCTTCCTCAACGCCCTCAGGCATTTCGGGATGGACATAAGTGTCGTTCTCAGCGGTGATGTAATAGATCGCAACTTCGCCATCTTGATACATCCGTTTGAGACCATCCATCACAATGACGGTTAGCTCATAACCGAATGCCGGGTCATAAGCCCGCACAGTGGGAAAGGCGATTGCATTGAGCAGGCTGTGGCCGTCTTGGTGTTGCAGACCTTCACCATTGAGCGTGGTGCGGCCGGCGGTGCCACCGATCAGGAAGCCCTTGGCACGCATGTCGGCGGCTGCCCAGATCGAGTCGCCGATCCGCTGGAACCCAAACATGCTGTAATAGATGTAGAACGGAATCATATTGATCCCGTGCAAGCTATAAGCTGTTCCGGCGGCGGCGAAGGAGCTGATGGAGCCGGCTTCGGTGATCCCTTCTTCAAGGATTTGCCCGTCTTTGGCTTCCTTGTAGTACATGATCAGTTCGGAATCGACCGGCTCATAGAGCTGGCCGCCGTGGGCATAAATGCCGATCTGACGGAACATCCCTTCCATCCCGAACGTCCGCGACTCGTCGGGAACAATCGGGACCACGTTCTTGCCGATCTTCTTGTCACGCACCAGGTCGGTCAACAGACGCACGAACGCCATCGTCGTGCTCATGTCCTTACCCTGCGATCCCGATGCGTGCTTCTTGCGGTATTCCTCAAGCGTCGGCACTTCCATCGTCGGATGTTCGACCGGACGGCTGGGGACAAAACCTCCCAAGGCGGCGCGGCGTTCTTTCAGGTATTTGATTTCCTGACTGCTGGCCGGCGGCTTATAGAACGGTGCCTTGCCAACTTCGGCATCGCTGATCGGAATACCGAAGCGGGTACGGAACTCGAGCAATTCGGCTTCGTTGAGCTTCTTTTGGTTGTGCGCAACGTTGCGGCCTTCGCCGGCCTCGCCCAAGCCATAGCCTTTAACGGTTTTAGCCAGGATGACCGTCGGCAGGCCGTTGTTCATTTCGGTGGCAGCTTTGTAAGCGGCGTACACCTTTTCGGGGTCATGGCCGCCGCGCCGCATCTTCTCCAGCCGCTCATCGCTGTAGTTCTTCACCAGCTCGAGCAGTTCCGGATATTTGCCGAAGAAGTGCTCGCGGATGTAGCTGCCTGGCATGCCGGTGTACTTCTGGTACTGACCGTCGACGACCTCGCCCATCCGCTTGGCCAGCAAGCCGGTTTCGTCCCGCTGCAGCAGTTGATCCCAATCGTCACCCCAGATGACCTTGATCACA
>CALELC010000064.1 GCA_937904535.1 uncultured Planctomycetaceae bacterium | reverse complement strand
CTAACTGGGGCCGGCTTGGTTGTCTGCTCCGTTCCACCGCCGCCTCCGCCACGACCGCCGCGGCCACCACCGCCTCCGCCGGCACCGCGGATGGCGTTGATCAGATCCTGCGGCGACATCTGCTGTTGTTGCCGGCCACCGCCTTGTTCGCTTGAGCGGTCGGCGTAGAACGATTTGATGATCGTCGCCACATCGTTGGCGTTTTGATAAATGACCGGAATCAGCTGCGGTTTGGAGGCGGTGCGAACGTCCTCGGGGCTTTCTTCACGGTCGATAACCTCAAGAATCATTTCAATCGTCAACATATCGATCGTATTGGCCTGAACGATCAACGCATTGAGCCGGCCATCGGCGACAATGCTCACCGAGCCGGTCGTGGTCAGGATCGGGCCTGAGCTGCTGCTACTGCCTCCGCCACCCAGCCCTAGCAGGCCGCCGAGCATGCCGCCGCCGAGTTCACCGAGCACGGCGCTAGCGATATTGCCTCCGCCACCGCCGCCGGAATCGCCGCCACCGAGGATCTGCGTGACCAAGTCCGCAGCCTCGGGAGCTTTCGCATATTTCAACCAAAACACCGTCGGCTGAGCGCCGCTCTGGGCTGTCTGCTCATTGAGCGTTCGCATCATCTGCTCAAAATCCGAGAGCGCGATCGGATCGTCCGAAGCGACCACCATCCCGCCCGGTGTCATCGTGATCACGATGTCACCATTGCCGTCCGGTGCTGCTGGCGTTTCCGGTTCGCCGGTTTGGGCTGCGAAGCTGGCAAAGGGTGAGCTATCGATAGGCGACGATTCGCTGACGAGCGTCAGCTCCTGGCCATTTCGTTGGGGTTGATCATTCGGCAGGAGATGCTGGGCTTCCTGCGTCGCCCCCTCGTCTTGTCGCAGGCGTTCCAGGTCTGCCTCTTGCCGATCCGCCTCCGGTACCGAGGCTGGATACTCCGGCGACCGTGGGCGATCATCGGCTGTGGCCCGCGGAGTGGACGGCGTCAAACCGCCGACGCGGCGTTGTGGGATCGAGTGGCTGTTGGTGGTCGATCCGCCCCCGGCAGGCGCCACCATCCGGATCCGGTTTTTGCGACCGATCACGTTCCACAGATTCTGCAATTGTTCGACGGCTTCTTCGGCGGACCGGCCGGTGTAAGGCAGCACCCGAACGCGATCGTTGGCGCCGATCCCATCCGCACCCTCGAGCCGTTCGATCAACCCTTTTACCAACTCGATTTGCTCGGGTGTTCCACGCACCCACAGCCGCCCCGTCACGGGATCGCCGTCAACGGTCGGCGCATCCTTTTTGCTGGCTTCGGAAGCGCCAAAGAACTTGTTGATCGTCAACAGCGCCTGGGACGGTTCGAGTCGCCGCAATTGGATGATTTCGAACGTCGAGCCGCGGCCTTCGAGTTTGTTAATTGTCTCCTGAATCAACTGATGCGTCTCAGGACGGGCATAGGCGATGATGCCACCGGTTTGCGGATCAACAGCGATCCGAGTGTCCGGCACACCGGCGAGCAAGGTCTGCAGCACGTCGATCACGGTCGACGATCCGGCAGAGCGGATCGCGTAGGTCTCCAGCCGTGGCAATGCCTGTTCGCCACCGCTTTCCGCAGCCGCCACTTGCAGCGGCGTGTCCGCTCGCTGAATGATTCCTTCGAGCAGCGCCCGCGTGGACGGATCGCCGGTGGCCCAGAGCCGATCGCCGTACAGCCCGACGGCGATCCGAATCTTGTCATTGGAGTTTGCACCGGGTTCCAGTCCGATCAGCGGCCGAGCGATTTCCAGCAGTTCATCGGCCACGCGGTGCTGCAACACGATCTCGGTGACATCGCTGCTCGCCTTGGCAGCGTTGCTTAACAATGTGCGAATCGCCTTCAGCCGACCGACCGTTTCCGAAACAACAACCTGCCGAGTGCTGTCCAACACCACGACTCGGCCAGCCGGACCGATCAACTGCGTGATCTCGGTACGGGCGGCTTCGGCCGACAGGCTGCCGAGATTAAACACACAGCGGACGATGTCGGAATTGGCTCGCTTGTCCAATTCATCGGGCGTGACGAGTTCCGCGATTTCACTGATCAGCGCCGCGGCGTTGTCGGCTTCCAGGTCGATCAACATCAGTGAGCGATCGCGGCGGACCAGGGCGAACCCCTTGTCCATCAGCAGGCGGTTGAGCACATCCATCGCCTCGGCGACGGTGTAGGTCCGCGAGTTGTCGATGTAGTTGACGGTGCCCGACGGGTAGCGATCGACTTGCAAAGACAAGTTCGCTTGTTCAGCCAACCAGTCCAGCGTCATCCGCCAATCGGCGCCGGCAAAGTTGAACACCAATTGGCTGTTTTCCAAAGAGCTGTTGGTGGGGCCATTATTGATTGCTGTTCGGGGCCCATCCGCCGGCCGTGACTCGGCTGCTGTGGGAGCCGCGACGGCCCGCTCGCTGGGGCGTGGAGCTTGAGCATTTGGGGCAGGGGCCTGACCGCCGGGGCTGCCAGCCTGGTCACTCGGGCTGCTCGCCGGTTCGGAATCGGCAAAGCGGCTTTCGTCGCTCGGACGACCGAAACCGCGTGAACGGAAGCCACGACCTGGGCCGCCACCATCTTGGAAACGCGAACCATCGGCGGGTCGACCAGCGGCATCGGGCACCTCCGGAGTGTCGGCAGCGGTACCGGCAGGCGGTTGGCTGCCGGTTGTGCCGTCATCGTCGGTCGTCACAGCCGCTTCGGCACCCGGGTTTGCTCCGTCGGCAACCGCCGCCGGGGGTTGCTGAGACGTTTCTGCCGCCGCGGGCGCGGCCGGGGCATCCTGCTGGGCTGCAGCCGGCACGTTCAGCGCCATCGCGGTCGCTAGGACGGCTGTCGAGCAATAAAAACGGACAAACAATCCGGTCATAGTCGTCTTCCAGCCACTCAGCTCAAGCGGCGTTGCAAAAAATGGGGTCGATCCCGGCAAGCGACATCTGCCGAGGTACAAATCCTTTAGCTCACAGATCCGTGTCAGGTGCCTACTTATTTCTCCGGTTGCGGCAACTTCTCGGATTGCGGCGGTCAACCGATGGTCGCCAAGCAGTCGCCTCGACGGCCAGATGGATCAAGTAGGCATCCGTTTAAAACCCGTAGCCGTCACAGAAGTTTCGCCGCCAGGGCGATTGGATTGCGTCCCTTTTTTGCTCCCACCGCCCGGTGCGGACGGCCAGTTGCGAAACCGCAAGCATTTCAGCGAGCCTGCAGGAGCGCGTGTGTTCGTGCTACCGAAACTGCTTGGTCCCGCCGGACGCTCGTGCCCGCGGCGACCGCAAGGCATTGCTCTTGCCACCGTCGCCGCCGGCGATTTAGGGTCGACGTCGATTTTGATGAGGCCCTGCTGCGGCGTTGACCTCCATTTTTTCCGGCCGACATGAACACACATTCCGTTTGCACTCTTGCTCTGATTAGTGCCGCCGTTCTGTTGGGGGGCTGCGCTTCAGCGCGGACCAGCAACACGGCGCGGACGGCGACCGAACAGGTCCTGCTTTCCAGCGCGATCGACCGCGCCCTGACCAACGTGTCATTTGAGCAACTGCGATCACAAAAAATATTTCTGGACGACAAATACCTCGATTCCATCGATAAAGGGTATTTGATGGGCACGCTGCGACACCGGGCGTTGGCCGCAGGAGCGCTGCTGGCAAAGAGCGCCGATGAGGCCGATATCGTAGTCGAGGTCCGCAGCGGCGGCGTCGGCACCGACACCGAAGAAAGCTTTGTCGGTGTCCCGGCGATCGGGGTTCCTGGCATGGCGTTAGAAATCCCGGACATCAAGCTGATCTCACGGAATACCCAGCTAGGGACAGCCAAGATCGGGCTAGTTGCCTACGACCCGAAAACCGGAGCCGCGGTTGGTTTAGGTGGCCAAAGCTCGGCGCTGACCAAGAATGACAACTTGTATGTGTTCGGGATCGGACCGTTCCGCAGCGGCGCGATTCGCGATCAACGCGAGTCGGCGACCGGGTACGAACCGACCACCGGAGCCATCGCGTCGGCGCTGGGCCGCAAGTCACCTCCGATCGCCCGTAGTCGTCCTGTCAGCCTCATCGATGGCCAAGTCACGCGGCTTGCCGAGTTGCCGCTCGCACCTCAGCAGCCAGAAGAATCGACGACACGCTAGCGACCAACCCGAGCGGAGCTTTGGAAATTCGCCGCTCAAAACTAGCCGAGGGAGTGATAAACTTCCGATAATGAACCCGGGTAACCATCGACTGATCGAGCCGTTGGCATTGTCCGAGATCCGCTCGCTCACCCGCTGCCGCTTTCACCCAGTCATCAACATTGCTTCCTGACTAACGTTGGTCGGAACCCGTGTGCTTGACGCTCCCTCAGATTTTGGAGAATCCCTACAGATGTCCGACATCAAAACCGACGATTCGACCACTCCGGCCGCCGCTCAAGCCCCTGCCGCCCAAGCGCAATCGCAACAACCGGTGCAGGTGCAGGTGAATGACGAAAACGCGCTGGCGACCTATGCGAACTTCTGCCGCGTGACCGGTTCGCCCGAAGAACTGATCGTTGACTTCGGGCTCAACCCACAACCGATCGGAGTGCCCAAGGAGCCGATTCAGGTCAAACAACGCATCATCGTCAACTTCTACACTGCCAAGCGATTGTTGGCCGCTTTGCAGATGTCGATCGCCCGCCACGAAGCGGTGTTTGGTGTTCTGGAAACGGATATCAACAAGCGCGTTCGTCCCGGTCTGTCGCAGCAACCGCAAGCTCCGGCCAAGAGCTAAAGACGGCTGCCACGACTGTACGGGCATTGGATTGCTTTGCGAGAAACCGCGTCTCTTTGGGCGCGGTTTTTTCGTTGGGTGATCCCCAAGCTGGTTTTTCTATTTATGGCTGAATCGCCACCGCTTGATTTGAGTTAGGATAGGCGGGTGATCCTAACAGTTACTGCGGATATCACCGGTGGCCAATCGCGGGGGAGCGGAACTTGTCACTTTTTTCTGAGGCGTTTGCGTGGGCTCGCCGCCAGGGTGAAGCCCGAGGCACGTTCGGTTGGTATCTCTGCGCGATTGCCACCGGCCTATTGGTTCCGTGCTTGGTCGTCATCGTCGGCTTGATCGCTCGACTGCTAGAACAACGCGGAATCACTCAGTCGCCGGTTCGCTTGGGGACCCACCTGGCCATTCCCGTGCCGGAAGCTTGGCTCAACCAACCACCGCTGGTGCAGTTGACTCACTTGGTGGCGCTCGCACTGGTGCTGGCACTGGGCTTTGCGCTGGCCACGTGGGGCCATCGCCGTGGCAGCGAACGCCGCAGCCGAGCGGTGGTTGAAACGTTACACCGAGAACTGCTTCGACAGTCGCTCCGCCGGTCCGAAATCGAGGGCGCCATCTCGCAGCGAGAACGCGCCAAAACGTTGATCGAAGAGCGGCTGCCGCAGTTGGCCCGCGGCCTGATCGCCTGGTGGCAGGCGGTGCCACGCAGCTTGCTGCTGTTGGCCGGCACCGTGCTCGTGGCATCGCTGGTCGATGTCCCGCTGGCAGCCCTGGCGATCATCAGTGGGCTGCTGCTGTGGCAGTTCTACCGCTTCTTGAAAAGCCGAGCCGATGAAGAAACCTCGGCCTGGGAGTTACCGCGGTCGCGCCGCCGCTTGGTCGATCTGATCAGCCAAGCGCCGCTGCTGGCCAAGACGCACACGGGCGGGGCCGCGGACCAAGCTTTTCAAGCCGAACTTGAACTGCTGATGCAACAGATCGCTGCGGGGCAAGACTCTCGCAATCGGTTGGTGCCACTGATGGCGATTGCGATTTCGCTGGTGATCGCGCTGCTGGTTTTGGGGCTGGGAGTCAATCTGCTGTCGACCCCCTCGAACCTCAGCGTGTCGTCAGCGCTTGTGCTTGGGCTGGCCCTGGGAGGAGCCGTCGCTGGTTCGACGCGTCTGGTGCAAGCGATGTCGCTGGCGGGCCATGCCGATGAGGCCGCCCGGGCGGTCGCTCGGTTCTTGCAAGTTGGCGAAGATGCCGCGCCGAGCGAGCTTCGCGTCGGTATGGTGGCCATTCGCGAATCGATCGTGGTCCAAGATGTGGAACTGGGAGTCGAAGGCACTGGCCCGATCCTCAGCGGCGTGAGCCTGGAGTTGCCTCCCGGAGAGATCGTTGCACTGATGGGCACACGGCCGGTCACGGCGCTGGCGCTGGCGGAATTGATCCTGGGCATCGGCAGGCCCAACCGCGGTCGGATCGTGTTCGATGGAATCGACCTCAAAGATTTGCATCCGCGGGCGCTGGCCAAACTTGTGCTCTGGGTCGGCGCCGATGGACCGATCGGCGAAGGCACGCTGTTGGACAATCTCGTCGGCGAGAGCAAATCAACGGATCCGCGTGAAGTGATCGCCGTCGCTGAATCGCTGGGACTCGACGGCCTGCTGTCACGTTTGGAAGATGGCTTGCAAACGGCTCTGAGCACCGGAGATCGGCGGCTCTCAAACGAAGAAAAGTATGCGATCGGCATCGCTCGCGCTGTCCTGCACCGGCCGCAGGTGATTGTGGTTCAAGAACCGACACTGCCCGCGGACGAACTGGCCGGTGATCGTGCAATCGAGGCCCTGCGCAAGCTGGCCGACCAGTCGTCGCTGGTGCTCGTCTTACCCCGCCGACTCTCGACCTTACGAACAGCCGATCGCGTGGTGCTGTTCAACGGTCCCAAACTCGCCGGCGAAGGGAAGCACAACGAACTGCTGCAGTCGAGCGATCTGTACCGGCACCTGAACTACCTGCTGTTCAATCCGTATCGCAACACGACCTGACGCTCGTTCGCAATCATCATCACCGTCCGCACGGGCCGGCGCAGGGACGGTATGGCTATCAAGGAAGTATCGAACATGAGTGGAAACTCTGCGGTCCCGTCGCGGGTGGTCTTGCGCGCTCCGGCGAAGCTCAATTTGTTCTTAGAACTGTTGGGCAAGCGGCCCGACGGCTATCACGAGCTCGAAACCGTGATGGTACCGGTCAGTTGTTTCGACACCTTATGTGTGACCCGCAGTGAGCGTCATCAGGACATTCGCATCCAGACTCACTGGTGGCCATCGCCGGAAGATTGGCGCCGCTCGCTGGGGCCGGCGGCCGAGCCGCTGCTGTCCATTCCCGACGACGCGAGCAATCTCATCTACCGGGCAATCGACGCCGCTCGCACTGCATGGGGCATCGCTGCTGGATTCGAAATCACCGTCCGTAAGCGGATTCCGGCAGGGGCCGGCATGGGCGGAGCGAGCAGCGATGCGGCGGCCGCACTGCGTGCCGCGGCGGTGCTCGGCGGAATCGACAGCGAAGCTCCCGAATTGGAATCCATCGCCGCTCGGATCGGCAGCGATGTACCCTTTTTCCTGACAGACCGGCTGCCGTCCGCGCTGGGCCCTGCCCCCGCATGGGCAGCGCTGGCAACCGGACGCGGCGAGCGGCTGCAGCCCTGGGCGCTCGCCCGGCGGCTGTGGTTCGTCATTGCCTATCCGCGTGGCGGCCTATCGACCGCCGCCGTCTATGGCCAAGCAAAGATTCCGCCGCAACCAGTAGCCGCCGATGACTGCCTGCGCGCATTGACCGCCGGCGATCTGGGCGCGTTACACTCGTCGTTGGTGAACCGCTTGTCGCAACCCGCTGGCGAACTGGCACCACGCATCAGCGAGCTGCTCGCTCTGATGACAGCCTGCGACTTACCCGCGGCGATGATGACTGGCAG
>CALELC010000063.1 GCA_937904535.1 uncultured Planctomycetaceae bacterium | reverse complement strand
CGTCAAGCCGAAGTCTTCGCTCCGGTGCTCCGCGAGCTGATTCAACCGGCCGAACCCGCTGCGCAGTAAACCGAAGTCCCGGCTCTCCCAGCGGTCTGTAGGAGGGCAAACCTAGGACATAGCAAAGCAACTCGCCTGAGCTGGACGTTCTGCGTGACCAGCTCAGGCCGAGCTCTGGGCACCGTTTCGCGGTCGTGCGTCACCTCGCATCGCGTCAAGACCCCAGTTTCGCCTCGGAGCTCGGTGAGCTTGCCTCAGCTTTGCCGAGCGCCGCCGCCAGGGTCCGGGGTGATGCTTGACCGCAGGTCCCGCTCCCCGGCGGCAGCTCAACCTGGGAAATGAGGAGCTGGGCGGGATGGAAAATCCGCTCTGGCGAGCAAACGGCAATTGCTGACATGATGGTCGCCCGCGATGGAGTGCCGCTCGATGTTCAAGACCTGTACCGATTACGTTGCCTATGCCGTGCTGCGGGTGATGATCGCCGTGATCCAGGCGATGCCGCTGGATATGGCCGACGCACTGTGCAGGCTGCTGGCACGCATGCTGGCGTTGCCCGGAGGGATTCGCCGCCGCACGTTTGACGGCAACATGAAGCTGATCTTTCCTGATGCCACTCCCCAGCAGTGTCAAGCGCTGTGTCTGGCGATGTGGCACCACTTGCTGTTGATGGTCTGCGAGATCGCTTGGGCGCACCGCCGCTTGCACCTCGCGAACTGGCCGCAGGTGTTGAGTCTAGGGCACAACCGTTTGCTATTGCGGTACTTGCTCAGCGAGCGGCCGGCGGTGATTGTGACCGGGCACTTTGGGAACTTCGAAATCGGCGGCTACCTGATCGGGCTGATGGGATTCCCCACCGTGACGATCGCCCGCCGGCTCGACAACGAACCGTTGCACCGGTACGTCGAACAGTTTCGCAGCACCCACGGTCAGTTCATGGTCGACAAGGAGGGCTGTGCTCCGCTGATCGACCGTCACCTCAGCCGTGGAGGCATTCTATCGCTATTGGCCGACCAACACGCTGGCGACAAGGGGTGCTGGAGCAAGTTCATGGGAGCTGACGCCTCTTGTCACAAGGCACTGGCCCTATTCACGTTGACCAGTGGCGCTGCGCTGATGGTCGCCGCCACGCGCCGGGCGGGTCGGCCGATGTACTTTGAGACCGATTGCTTCGACATCGCCGATCCCCAGCACGATCCGGCTGGGGTGTGCAGCAGCGTCCGCAGCCTGACCCAGTGGTACAATCACCGTTTGGCTGAGGCGATCGCGCCGGCCATCGAGCAGTACTGGTGGGTGCATCGTCGTTGGCGTGCGAAACCTGTTAAACACGCTAAGCTAGGCACGGTCAGCGAAGCAGCCTAACCCGCAACGGGCACGCCTTCGCTTGCTCGTGCGTCTTTACCTAACCTCCTATTGTTTGCACCTCATGCTCCATGCCGTTCTCATGGCTGGCGGAAGCGGTACCCGTTTCTGGCCAGCTAGTCGCCGTGACCAACCCAAACAACTGCTGTCGTTCTCCGGTCCGACGACCATGCTTCAAGCCACCGCAGCGAGACTGGAGGGGTTGGTGCCAACGGAGCGGCAATTGGTGGTGACCAGCGATCCGCTGGTCAAAGTGATCACTGCACAATTGCCGGATGTCCGCATTGTGGGTGAACCGTGCCGCCGCGATACCGCTCCAGCGGTCGGTTTGGCCGCTGTGATTCTGCACGCAGCCGATCCCGAGGCGACGATGCTGATGATGCCATCAGACCACGTGATCAGCACCAACGAGCAATTCGCCGCGGCCGTGCGCAGCGGCGTGGCGTTGTTGGATGAAGATCCGAGCCGGATCATTACGTTTGGCATTCCCCCCACCTACGCGGCAGAATCGTTCGGCTACATCGAGCGGGGAACAACGCTGGCCACTGACGAAGCAGACGCCTTTCAGGTGGCACGATTCCGCGAGAAGCCCGACGCTCAGACCGCTCAGCAGTACCTGCAGTCGGGCCGGTACTACTGGAACAGTGGAATTTTTCTGTGGCGTGCCAGCACCATCCTCGACTTGCTGCGAAAGTTCGAACCCGCGATGGCGGCGCATCTGGACACGATCGGAGACGCCGTGGACGCGGCCGACTTCTGCGACGTGTTGCGTGCGCAGTTCGAACCGATGATCGGTAAGTCAATCGATTACGCCGTGATGGAACGGTACGACAATGTCGTGGTCATCGAAGCACCGTTTCAGTGGGATGATGTCGGCAGTTGGCAGGCGATCGCCCGGCTTAATCCCCAGGACGCCGATGGCAACTCGGCCCATGGCCTGCACGTTGGCATCGATACTCGCAACTCGATCATCCATTCGTCGCCGGACCACGCGATTGTCACCATTGATATTGAGGACTTGATCGTGGTGCACACCCCGACGGCCACTTTGGTCGCGCCACGGAAATCCGAAGAGCGTGTTCGCGAAGCGGTCAAGGAACTCGAGGCACGTGGACTGGACGCATTTCTCTAGGGCAATTTGATATGGCTGAACAAGATTTTTCTCGGCGGCAATTCAACCTCATGCTGTTGACCCATCGGCCGTTGGTTGCCACGGCCGCCGCCGCGTTAACCGGTATTCCCGTTCATCTCCTCAGTCAAGAACCGCAGCGTCCTATGAAAAACGATTCGCTGTCCCCGATGTTGCAGCCCTGGCCCGGTCCCTTCGGCGGCGTGCCACCCTGGGATCAAGTGCGAGTGGATGAGTTCGTCAGCGCCTTCGATGCCGCCATCGAGATGGGCACTGCCGAGGTCGAGGCGATCGCGAACACCCCCGAACCGCCGACGATCGACAACACGATTGTGGCGCTAGAATCGGTTGGCCGCACGCTCGACCGCGTGGAAACCTTGTTTAGCGTGCACGCTTCCAATCTCAGCGTCGGGCCGATTCCAGACATCGACCGCACTGTGTCGCCGAAGCTGGCGCAGTTTGCCGACAGCATTATTCAAAACGAGAAGTTGTTCCAACGGATCGAGACCGTCTACCAAAGCGACGAAGTCAAATCAGCGCCGCCGGACCTGAAGCGTCTGGTTGAGGAACGTTATAAGGATTTCGTCCGCAAGGGAGCAAAGCTCAATACAGAAGAGAAAGCCAAGCTCTCTCAAATCAATATGAGATTAGCGCGGCTGTTCGCCGACTTCAGCCAGAACGTTCTGGAAGATGAAAAGCGATATGTGACTTGGATCAACGATCCCGCCGATCTGGCCGGCTTGCCCGACAGCGTCGTTGCCGCTCTGGCCAGTGCGGCGAAGGAACAGGAAACGCCGCAGGGCCGCTGGGCGGTCACCAACACGCGTTCCTCGATGGATCCGTTTTTGACTTACGCAGACAATCGGAAGCTGCGCGAACAGGTCTGGCGCAACTACTACGGTCGCTGCGACAACAATGATCAATTCGACAATAAGGCGATCATCCGTGAAATCGTCGATCTCCGGCTCGAACGGGCCAAACTGCTAGGTTACCCGTCGCACGCGCACTGGACGCTTGAATCGACGATGGCCAAAACGCCGCAAGCGGCGACCGAATTGATGATGAAGGTGTGGCCCAAGGCGGTCGAACAAGTTCGCGCTGAAGTGGCCGACATGCAAGCCATCGCCGATCAGGAAGCCCAACAGCAGGGCCGAGAACCGATTCGCATCGAACCTTGGGACTACCGCTACTATGCGGAACAGGTTCGCAAGGATCGCTATGACCTCGACTTCGATCAGGTCAAACCTTATCTGCAACTGGAACAGTTACGTGAGGCGATGATGTGGGTCGCCAGCGAGCTGTTTGATTTGCATTTCAAGCTGCAGGACAACCTGCCGGTTTTCCATCCCGATGTCCGCGTTTGGGAGGTCACCGACGGGGCCGGCAAGCATGTTGGGCTCTGGTACCTCGATCCGTTTGCCCGTCCCGGTAAGCGGAGCGGGGCCTGGATGAGCCAGTACCGCTCGCAGGAGAACATGGATCATCCCATCTCTGCGATCGTGTCGAACAACTCGAACTTCATCAAACCGAGTTCGGGTGAAACCGCATTGATCTCGTGGGACGATGCGGTCACGTTGTTTCATGAGTTCGGGCATGCTCTGCATGGCCTGCTGTCGAACGTCAAATATCCTTCGCAGGCCGGCACGCGCGTCGCTCGCGACTATGTCGAGTTCCCGTCGCAGATTTTGGAACACTGGTTGCCAACAACCGAAGTGTTGCAGAAGTTTGCCCGGCACGAGCAGACAGGCGAGCCGATGCCGGAGGAACTGCTGGCGAAGATCAAACGCGCGGCGAACTTCAACCAAGGCTTTGCAACGGTTGAATACTTAGCCAGTGCAATTGTCGATATGAAGCTGCACATGCGCACCGAACCCGGCGTCGACCCGGGAGCCTTTGAGCGGGAAACGCTCGCTGAAATCGGAATGCCGCGTGAGATTGTGATGCGCCACCGCATGCCGCACTTCTCGCACTTGTTCAGCAGCGATAGCTATAGCGCCGGGTACTACAGCTACCTGTGGGCGGATGCGTTAACCGCGGATGCGGCCGAAGTGTTTATGAATGGCGGTGGCTTCTATGACGCGGCCATCGCTAAGCGTCTGCGAGATCACGTGCTGTCAGTTGGCGATACGATTGAGCCGGCCGAAGGTTATCGCCGCTTCCGGGGCCGCGATGTCGATACCAGTGCGCTGCTGCGGAAACGCGGTTTTCCAGTCGACTGAGCAGTCGATCGGGGTCTTCAGTGAACCTTATGACTTGTCACTGAAGGCGTCGAAGCGGACCTCATAGGTAGCACGTCCTTGCGGCATCGGGGACGTGCTCGCGGGAGTCCAGGCTCACCCGCGTGTCGATCCTTTGAGGTGGCACATCGCTGAGGTACGCAGGGCGTGCGCGAAACGACTTAGCGATAACCCCGCGCCGCTGGTCGTGCGGCGGCTGTTCACGCCCATCGCCTGGGCTCTGGTCGTGTCACGTGGGACTCCTCGCGAAGCCTCATCGAGAGCCACCGTTGTTGGCCTGATCTGAGGAGTGTGTATCGCTTCCCAGATCAGGCCTACGCTAGCCACCAGGTCTCGCTCGGCGGGACCGGACGCGGCTGATTAAAACTCGCTCCAGATCGCGTCGACGAGCGCCTCGTCGGCCGACTCGCGTTCTTTCTCCCTGCGGGTTTCAGCGATATCGCTGGCGATCAGCTGATACGCCTCGTCGTCCTCCCAGGCGAAGGCCGCTGCCTTGGCTGCTGGATCGAGCGCGGCCGCCGGATCAGCCAACAGTTGCGGCTCGGCGGTCTCGTTCGCCGGGGTGTCGCTGAACGAAGCCACAATGATCGGCGGGGCTGCGGCAGCAGCCAGTTCGCCTTCACCATTTGCCCGTTCGCGATTCCGTCGAGCGATCTCGTTGATCACCAGCAAGGCGTCCAGCGGTTCGACGCGGCGGTTGCCCGACACGTCGTAGAAGTACCGCGGCGTTTCGTCCAGCAGTTGCTCGACAGGAATGCTGCCGGGCATGCCTTCACGAGCTGCCCGAGCAAGCCGGTTGAGGATCAGCAGTGCGTCCAACGGCGTCGTCTGGCCACTGCCATTGACGTCGGTGAAGCTGCTGGGATTCTGCAGCTCGCTGGCGACCACTTGCACCCGGACCTGCCCAACGTTGCTCGGCCGACCGCGATCATCGCGAATCGTGTACTGGAACGTATCCACGCCGACAAAGTTGTCGCCGGGCACATACCGGATGATGCCGCCGCCTAACACGATCACTGTGCCACCGTTGGGCGGCGTGATGATTTCGATTGAATCCAGATCGAGCAGACCGTCTGGATCCGAATCGTTGCTCGCCACGTCGATATCGATCGAACGTCCCCGGTAGGTCCCGACGATGTCGTCGACCGCGACAGGAGATTCATTCAGATCGATCGTGATCGTGGCCTGCTCGCTGCGGGCCCCCGTTTCGTCCGCGACGCTGTAGCGAATCGTGTCCGAACCACGGAAGCCGGGGAACGGCGTGTAGATCAGCGAACCATCGTTCTGCACGCTGACCGATCCGAACGCCGGCTGCAGTGTGATTTGGATCGACGTTGGATCGATGGATCCATCGAGATCAAAATCGTTGTCCAGCGGCCGAATCGTTGTCGATCCAGTCGGATTGAGCGTCGCGAAATCATCGTTGACCGTCGGAGCATCGTTGACTCCGGTCACATTGACGGTGACCGTAGCGAGGTTGCTAATCGCCCCCGAGGCATCGACCAACCGGTAGGTGAACGTGTCGGTTAGGGTCTGACCGGGACGCAGTGCCTGCAGGGTCTGCGAACCACGCGGATCGTATTCCAGGTCACCGGAGGGGAGCACACGGATCGTGGCACCGGCCTGCGATGTGGTGGCGACCTGCGTGAAGCTGAGCCCCTCGCTGGGATTGGTATTCAGATCCGGATCGACCGCGATGTCCAGCAACGACTGCTCGGAGATCGGCAGCAGGTCATCTTCGCTGACGCTGAGCGTCAGATTCCCGGCGACCGGGGCGTCGTTGACTTCGGTGATCGTGATCGTCACCAACACCGGCTCGCTCGCCGCCCCTTCGCTGTCGATCGCAACGACCGAGACGACCGTGGTGCCGACTGCGTTCTCGGCGGGGGTGAACCGCAAGAATCCGCTATCGGTAACCAGCGGCAGCGTTTGGAACAACGCTTCATCGGCAGCCGGCGTCGTGACTTCGAAGCGGACCGTCTGCCCGGCAGCGACCTCGTCGGCCGGTCCCGGCAAGATCTGCGTCGCGAACGGCTCACTGGTCGTGAACGGACCGGAGTCTTCGGCCACCGTGATCTCGCTCAGCTGCGGCGTGAACGTCGGCGCGTCGTTGACCGGTGTAACCGTGATCGTGAACGTCCGCGGCGGGCTGCTGGTGTTGAACTCCAGCGGCGCGTTATCGGGTCCATTGTCGACGGCGACGATCGTGAACACGGCGACGCCGTTGGCATCGGGACGTGTCTGGAACGTCAGCGTGCCGTCGGAGGATACCTGTGGCGTTGCGACGAACAAGCTATCCGCGTTGCCCGTTACCGGAGTCACAGTGAAGCTGACCGTCTGGTTCTGCAGTTCATCGACCGCTCCGGCGGGACCGGGAGTGATGTCGGTCACGAAGTTCGGCACGATCGACTGTCCGATGACCGCCGTCGTGGTCGCGTCTTCCTCGACCGTGACCGACAGGGGCCCAGAGAACTGGGGCCGGTCATTGAGCGGCAGGACGTTGAGCGTGATCGTGTTGAACGATTCTCGGGGATCGCTGAACACGTTGCCTTCCAGATCCGACGACACACCGTCATCGATGACGCCGTAGATGAACGAGTCGGTGCCGTTGAAGTTGGCCCGCGGCGTGTATCGCAGCCCGATCAGCACCGTCGGATCCAGTGGATCGAAGACTCGGGTCAGCGTTCCGCCTTGAGCCGTCGAGCCTGGAATCGGCGTGGTGATCCGCAGCGTTTGATTGCCACCGGGGGTGACGTTGGCGGCTTCATTGTCAGGTCCGACATTGAACACATCCAACAATCCCACCACCGCACCGGAGCCACGCAGCGGAATGAACGTGCCTTGGAAGGTCACGCTACCATCCGGTTGCAGGATTGCGGCATCTTCGTTGAGGCTGTAGCTGATCGGCGTCGTCGTGTTGAGCTGCGGACGATCATTGACCGGACGAATGTTGATCGTGAACGTCTGCGCGGCACTGGTGTTCATGTCACCGCGGTCGCTGTTGTTGGCACCGCTGTCGGTGGCTCGAACAGCAAACACCGCAGTGCCATAAGCATTGGCGGCTGGCTGGAACGTCAGCGTGCCATCAGCTTTGATCGTCGGCGTGGTGGCAAACAGGTTGTTTGCCCCAGGGCTGACCGGCGTCACCGAGAAGGTCACGCTCTGGCCTGCCACCGGATCGATCTCATCGAAGGCCGTGTCCGAAGAACCGGCGAAGATTTCGGACACGAAACCTTCGAACGCGCTCAGCCCGCTGTCTTCGAGGACCGAGGCGACAGGCATGCCGATGTTGAACTGCGGCGCATCGTTGACCGGGCGGAGCACGAACTCCACTCGTCCCGTGGCCGTGCGGCGATCTTCACCTAGCGATTCGTTGTCGAGGCTCCAGGTTTCTCCGTCAGCCGGATTGTTGTCCTGGACCACGTAGTTGAATGAGTCGACGCCGCCGAGGTTGCTGTTGTAGTCCTTCGGCGGAGTGTACTGCAGCTGAGTGATATTGCCTGCTGAGTCGAAGCCGATCGCTTCGATCTTGCCGCCCAGCGCCGTGGTGCTGTCGAAACTCAACAGTCTCAAGATTTGACTGCCGCCGAGCGTTCCATTCGCTTCGTTCGCTGGTCCGACCGTGAACACATCGAGCAAGCCGATGCGGCCATAGGCCGGCAGCGACGTGCTGCGACGCATGTCGATGAGGTAGGGCTGGGTGACCCCTTGAGCCTGAGTGTTGTCTTCTTTCAGGGTGTAGGTGATCACACCAGCGGCATCAACTTGCCACTGTTCATCGTTGTTGAGCGACTGATCGGTGCCCGCCACCGCAGTGTTGATCCGCGGTGCATCGTTGACCGGTCGCACGTTGACGGTGAAAGTCGCCGTCGTGCTCCGCGGTTGGAAGTCGTCGCTCGGATCGAGTTCGAAGTCGGTCGCCCGCACGATCAGGATCGCTGTACCGACAGCATCGGGGCGTGGGAACAGCGACAGCGAACCATCGGCGGAAACTTCGGGAGCTTGCCAGAACAAGTCTTCTGGATCGCCGGTCCCGCCGGAACCGTAGCCGACGAAGCTGAACGTCACGCCTTGGGTTTCCAGTTCGTCGATCGCCGTGGGCGGTCCAGGCAGAATGTTGCTGGCCCAGCCGGGGACGACGGTCTCGCCATTGTCATCGCGTTCGAGGATGTCGACGACGGCTTGGAAATTGAACTCCGGCGCGTCGTTGGTCTCGCTGACTTCGATCGTTAACGTGGCTTCGGTCGTCGAGCGAACCGCGGGCAACAACACGACTTGGCCCGTTTGCGGATCGGTGGTCCGGCCGCTGTCTTCGATCGTGTAGCGGAGTTGTTCAAACGGATGCTCTTCAATCGACTGGTTGTAGTCCGGCGATGTGAAGTAACGAGCGGTGGTCAACGCACCGGCTGCAAAGACGAACTCAAATCGCCCACCAGCGTCGCTGAGCAGCTCCAGGGTGCCGCTGCCGGTACCCGGGCCGGTGTAGTCCGGCAGATCAGCCACATCGACGCTGCCGTGACTGGTCGCAAAGGCAACCACGCGCAAGTCCGCTAATTGCTCTTGCTCATTGAACGGCGCGTCCAACGCGGGATCGCTCGGTCCAGCGATCGCCGGGGTTTCGCTGCCAGAGCCGTTGAGCAGTTGTGCCGCCGTGAAGGTGAACGGTCCACTGCTGCCTGCCTGAGCGGACTCGACAAAGGACAACTCGCGGTCGAACGAAGTCGGGGCATCGTTGACCGGCTGCACGTTGACGGTAACCGTTCCGATGCTCGTACGCGGCGTGACAATTCGTCCGCCGATTTCATCCTCGTCGACCCCGCGGTCCTCGACAACATACGTGAACACGACATCGCCATAGACGTTCGAGGGCGGCGTAAACAGCACTCCGGTGACATTGCCGTCATCGTCCTGGACCAGTTCCACCGTGGCATCACCGGCGTCGATCGAAACGTCAATGATCCGCAGCGGACCATCGTTGTCATTGGTGAACAAGTTCTCGTCGATCGCCGTGCCGGAGCCCGCCAGATCGTTGAGCAACAGGAACGCCGCCGGAATGGTCAGCGGTTGATCCTCGGTCGGCACCGGCACCTCTTGTCCGAGCGCGGTGAAATACTGGCTCCACTGCGTGGTCAAGTCGATCGGTGACACGGTACCGGCACCGATCGAACCGACGGTGACGCGGTCGCTCGTCGTCGTTGGATCGTCGTTCTGCGGTGCGACGTCAATCGTGGCCGTAGCGGTGTGCGTTAGCGGTGTCGCTGCGATTTCAGCTCCGGTGATCGGATCGATCAGGATGCCGTCGTCTTGGACCGTGAACTCGAACAGGTCGAACACCGACTCGTCATCCCAAGGCAGCAGCGTGACGTTGTCGCGGTTCAGATCGGTGTTCGGCCGATAGACCAGCGACACCAGTGAGCCGGTTGTCGGATCAAAGGTCGGCGTGAGGGTACCGTGTGCCGTGGCGAACGGTCCGTTACCCGCGTTGGCGGCATCGACCAGAGTCGTACCGGCGCGGAATGAAACGATCCGCAGGTTCTGATTTGACTCATCCCACGGTGCATCTGGAGCGCCGACCGGATACTGAGGATCAAAGTGTGCGGCCGCCTCGCTGAGCAGTTCCTCGGCCGTGATCGTGATCTCGGTATCTTCGAGCGTCACGAACGTGTGGTTTTGCGCCAGCGGTTGATCGTTGACCGGGCGGACATTGATCGTCACTGTCCCGAGTTGGGTACCGGGCGGCATGTTGTCCACGGCGGCCTGTTGGTTGGCCAGGTAGTACGTGAACGTGTCTTCGCCTGAGAAATCGTTCAGCGGCGTGTAAACAAAATGGCCGGTTGCCGGGTCGAACGTAAAGCTTTCGGCATTCTCCGGTCCATCGACCAGCACGATCTGATACGGCGTGAACCGCAGGTCCGGGAACGTTTCGTCGTTGTCGACAATCGAGCCGAGGCCACCGGCCTGGGTATCGAGCGTGGTGTCTTCGTTGACGGTGTACGCATCGTCAGCCGGCTCCGGCAAAGGAACACTGACAATCTGCACTTGGAAGTCTTCGACTTCGCCACCGATCGCCATGCCGGTCGGCTGCAAGCCGCCTTCGGATGACAGTCGGAACCGTGCCCAGGTAATTCCATCCGCGGTGCCTGCCGGGGTAACGATCGTCAGCAGGTTGACGCCGTCCTGTACCGCGACACTGTCGAGCACCTTCTCCGACTCGGGGTCGAACACGCCGTTTCCATTCAAATCGATCCAGGCGTCGAGGTAACCGCTGCCGGTTACCGTGACCGCCACCTGGGCGCCGGCGGGATCCAAGGGGTTGAGGAACCCGAGCACATCGGTGCCCGCAGCGGTCGTCGGCGGATACTGAGGATACGCGGTTTCGTCTGGCCGCAGGAATACGATGTAGTCGCCGTTGGCACCGTTCAGCGTGCCGATACCGACGCCATCTTCATCGTCTTGGTTGACGATTTCGATCGAGTCGCCATCGACGGCCACCGTCAATGCATCGCCGGCGGTTCCCAGCTCCGCCGAGAGCGCGGCTGCGAGTCGATCGATGATTTCTTCTGGAGTGTCGCCAGCGGCAAAACGTACGGCCACATTGCCAGCCTGCGGAGCCACATCGGCGTAAACCAGTTCAAAGGTTCGCGGTCCGTTACCGACGTCGACCGTCAGCGTGGCACCTGAAACAGCCGGCGTGGCTGCGAGCTGGATAGTGACCTGCGGTGAGCCACTGTTCGTGACCACGAATTCGGCAGAAGCCGCACCGGGCGTCGCCACGATTGCCTTCGGTGTGTCATCGATAACCGCTCCACTGCCGTTTTCGGAGTCGACATAGCGACCCAACCGCGGCATCGCGCCGTCGATAATCGCATGGCGAGCACCGTCGTTGCCCAACAACGTGCCGTAGCTACTTGGCGCATCGCCGAAGTCAAAACCGACGTCGGGCAGGATGATCGCAAATCGCGTCGAACCATCGGCCTGGTTGTTACGCAGCCGATTTCCGGCCCGGTCACGAATCACCTCATTGTCGAGTTCGATCTCATACACGCCGCCGGGCTCCCACAACGTGGAGAGCGGTGTTAGGCGGACCTCGCCGGTGGAATCGTTATAGCCGATTCGATAATCGACCCCTTCAACCAACAGACGGTTATTGCGATGTACGGTCACGACATCCCGCGAGACGGTCAGCGGATCGACCCCCGTCCCTTCAAACGGCGCATTGGGACCGCGACCATCGGTCAGCAGAATCGAGAAGGATTCGACGATCGAATTGGGCAACGAGACGATCGTCAGGTTCGGATCGCGGTCGATGCCGGTGATGTCGTTATCGATTGGATCCAGCAACACTGCAAACGGAGCCTCAAAGTCAGCGCGATCGACAGCGCCCCGATCCTTAAAGATCGTTGCACCACCACCGCCAGACTGCCCTGAGTCGACCCGCAGCTGACCAAACACGTCACGATCGGGTGCCACAATCGGCGAAGGAGGAATGCCGATTTGGTTCTTGAAGTTGACGTAGTTGAAGCGGTCCTGGAGTGTGTTGAGCGAGCTGTCCGCTGCCGGCGAACCGCTGACCAGATAGTAGTTGCCATTAGCAGCGTCGACGAACAGCGGCGTACCGGCGGCGCGGGTGAGCGCGTTGGCGCCGGTCGTCCCGTTGCTCGCATTGGCCTGGAAGTAATTCGACTGGACGACTGCCGTCCCGGTCGAGCCACCGATCCCCGTGGCAAACTCGGTGATGATGTTGTTCATCACCGTTGGGCTGGCAATGCCATCAATCTGAATCCCGACCCCAGTGCTGTCACCGACCAAGGTGTTATTGACGATCCGGCCAAAGGGCACCGGCCGCTGTGGGTTGGCATCGGTTTCACCAGCGAATCGAATCCCCGACGCACCGGCGACAATGTTGTTCTGAATCACCACGCCGGGGACAAGTCGCTCCTGATTGAGCTGGACAAAGTTGATCGTCGCACCGGGGTGAGGAACACTGCCGCCAGCCTGCGTGGTGCCTGGCTGGACGTTGATTCCACGCACCGACGAATCGGTGATCGTATTGGAATCGATGATGAACATCCCCTGGGGACGTTGGCGGTTGCGGTCGGCAACCAAACCGGTACCGCCCTGCATCAGCTTGATATCATCGATCCATGCGCTGTTCTGACCGCCTGGATTGGACTGATCCTGGAAGTCATACACCCATGTGAACGTCGGGTTCCCACTGCCGAATGGGAAGCTGACGGTGCGGTAACCGCTCTCACCCGAGGCCAAAGTTGGGTCGTAGCCCTCGGGCGTGTGCTCGCTCGAACTGTAGTCGAGCGTCTGCAGGACGCCGTCGATAAAGAATCGCAGACCGTTGACGTTCTCTCGACTGCTAACACTGTAAGAGAACTCAATGATCCCAGCTGCGGTCGAGGACGAGCCGAGCTCGGCTGCCGTCGCTTGGAACACCGACACCGGCCGGACGTTGGAGACCGTTCCCGAACGCAAGCTGCGCTGTCCGGTGAGCGGTTGGTCGGTCGAGATACTCCAAGGAGCAATCATCACCCCTGGAATCGTTACACCGCCAAAGCTCAGCTCCGACGGAGTCAAATTAATGTTGCTTCCGCCTGGCTCATAGTTCACCCAGGCCGTCTGCGTGGTGTCGTTGATATGCCGGTCGTTGGTACTGAACAGCGTACCAATCGTAATGTCATCGGTGCCGGCAGCGTACTCATCGACACGTCGCACTTCGAGTTGATAACGTCCAGTCAGGACATCAGGGAAGGCGTTGTCATCGCGATTTTGGGTGCGCGGTTGCGTTCCCAAGTTCGTGATCGAGCTGTCCGCAATCGCTCCGGTGACCATCTCACCGCGTTCGGCATAGCCAACGATGATGTCATCGATGTAAAAGCCTTCGAACGCATTGGCGAGACTGCGAACCGAGCGCTCGGCATGAGTGAACTCGCCAAAGCTCGAATCGGTAGCCCCCAGCGAAGCGTCGCGCATCGCCCCTGCAGTGCTGAAGTCGAACCGCAGCTGAATACTTTCTTCACCTGCGAAGGTCGACAGGTCGATGCGTGCTTGCCGCCACTGCCCGGTATTGTCCATCAGTTCCTGGACGATCTGATGGCTCTGGGCCCGCGGGGTTTGGCTGTTAGCCCCAGCATCCGACAGGTGCGAGAGGAAGCCCGGCAGCTCGGCCCGTTCGTTCCCCACAGTCGGATCGGCGCCGCTGAGCTGCGAATTATTGGTCGCCACCAGTTCCCAGGTCACGCCACCGTCGCGTGAGGCGAACACTCGAGCACCATCGCGGAACGGATCATCCACATCGGTGGTGACATTCGACCCGCCGTGGTTCTCGGTATTGAGGAAATAGTTGAAGTACAGCGTCGGGCGATCATCCGCAACCGAGCCTGCCAGGGAGAACTCGCCAGACACGAGCGACCCCAGTGCACCGCCCGGGAAGTTGTAAGTGCCTGCGATCGCAGGGTTGCTGCTCAAGTCTTGATGCTGCACCGTGGTGCGGATCCCGAGCTGTGCGTTCACCCCAGCTTGATAAGTCAGATAGCTAGGAGTGTCGTTGGTGGGGTTCTGCACCCACTGTTCAAAGCCAAAGTGCAGACTCGCTCCACCTGCCGCTTGAGACCGGGTGCGGTTGGGACCAGGTCCGGGATCGCTGATCGTCACATTGACGTCTCCCGGCGTACGACTGCTATCGGGCGCTTCGTTGATGCCGTGCCCGGCATCATCGCCCCGTTTCATCGTCGTGTGCCAGAGGTTGAAATCCAACGGGGAGAATGCCAAGCCGACCGCACCGCCGGACATTCCGGTGGCCTGAGCGGAATAGCTGTCGCCCGCGAAGATGTTCCGCATCACCTCGAGCACTTGCGTCGGATCGTTGCCGTCGGTGACGGCGCTCATCTTCGTGGTATCAAACGCATACAGCGCACCGGTGTTGGTGACGGCGAACAGTGTGTTGGCGTAGGCTCCGCCTTCGAGGTTCTGCGGCCCCAAGGTCAAACCTTGGAAGTTGACGTTTCCACCCATTGCCGCAGCGACGTTGAGGCGGCGAACCACCGTGCCGGAGTTCGGGTTGATCTCGATGAACTCACCGCCGCTCGTAACCCCAAACAAATTGCCACTGCTGAGGAAGTTACCGAAGGACAGACCGGTGACTCGCCCGTTGAGCGGACCGCCATTGGTACCGTCGGCACCGCCGGTAAGGTTCCCACCTGCGGACACATTCAGCGCTTGAGTGCCATTGGCGCCATCGCCGTTGCCGTTGGCGTTGCCGCCGACGATCACCGCGGTCACCAGCTGCCGAGCATCGGCATGATTGTTGATCGCATTGACAATCGCTTCGGCCGTCGGAGCGCCGGTGAAGGGCGGTCCGCCGGTTCCACCAATCTGCAAGTTGATGGTCCGGCCACTGACGCTCACATTCGCATCGGTGTTTCCAGGCCGGGTGATGTTGATGTTGATGCTGTTGCCTTCCTCACCAGGGATCTTCGATTCGATCCGAATGTTCGTGACAGCTGCTGGGTTGGCATTGTTCGAAACCGTTAGCGTCCGCGATGCGAACGTCACGCCAGCTGGTTGGATATCGCCCATCACCCCGTAGCGAGGATTATTACCCGTCGCAATCTCAGGGGTGGTATCGCCGTTCTGACGCCCGCGATACAGCTTGGAATTGGACCCGATGTTGGAATCGGTTTCGCGAACAACGAAATAGGTGTTGT
The DNA here is from genome assembly GCA_937904535.1 of uncultured Planctomycetaceae bacterium. Lineage (GTDB taxonomy): Bacteria > Planctomycetota > Planctomycetia > Pirellulales > Pirellulaceae > UBA6163. Next base: position 22,760 of record CALELC010000063.1, on the reverse strand, counting down.
AGGTGGGGACCGGCGCGGCAGCGGACCCGGTTACGTCCGAGCGGCGTTGGAAGGTGAAGGCATCAACCTCATCGGAGGTTGTGAACTGCTCGGCCCGAGACAGATGGGAGCCGAGGTTCGTATTGAAAACGCTGGTGTTCGGAACCGGGCTGCGACCACGGATGTTGTCGTTGCCAACAAGCGTGGTTTGGCCAGTGGTCGGATCGATTTCGACGAGGGCACCAACGCTGGCGAGATTATTGTCCAGCCGTTGGTAACCGAACATCCGACCGTCGGACCGAATCACAATGTCTTGGACATCGTTAACCCCCGACACCAAACCAGCATTGGGTGAAACGCGAGTAAGGTAACGTTCAGTTGAATAGGGATTAACGGTGTAAAGATGATCGCCGTCGGCATTGTTACCTGCGACGTCTGTGGCGACATACAGTACGACATCCTCCAACGTGAACGGCACGACGTGATTCGCCAGCGTCTGAGACGTCGCGATGTCGAAGATGCCCGGCGTTTGGGGACTGATGCCGACGCCGTTGGAGTTGTAGCCTTGGAATCCGATGTGATCTTCGACCACGCGGCGGATCGAGTTGACCGGCTCGAGACGCACTAGCCCGTTGCCAGCCTGCGCCGGATTCGCGATATAGGCACCGGTTAGCGCCGACGGCAGGTGGCGATCATTCATCACCGCGACGTAATACGTTCCGCCAGGACGGAGGTGAATGGGTCCGATGTACGGATCTTTATTCCCGAACGAGCCACGACTCAGGTCTGTCGTCGCGTTAGGGCCGGATGAAAGATCGTCTTGTACGTTCGACTCACGCCCCACAAACACCAATCGCTGGTTTTGGTCATAGACCGCGATGGTGGTGTCGCCACGGACCGCACCATGTGCGAAATCGATATCGAACACAACCGCAACGGTACCGGGATCGTCGTTGGCGCCACCGATTACCTGAATCCCGGCATGTTGCAGATCGAACCGGTACCAGTCGACGTCAGTGTCCGTATCGAGTCCACCGGCGAGGCTGATCGCTGCCATGTCGGTTTCGAGCAGGTTGACCAACTGCTGTGCATTGACGTAGGTGTTGTTGTCAGCAGGTAGTTCACCGGCTTCACCTACCAGCGGCGACCGATTGGGCAATCCGCGAACATCGATTGCCGTCTGCGCAAACCGGATGTCGGCATACTGCACGGTCGATCCAGGGAATTCGTCGACCTGTTGCAGACGGATCTGCATCTGGTATTTGCCGCTGCTTTGTCCTGCCAGCGCGGTGATCGGTGTCGTCTGCGGGTTGCTACGGACTCGGACAAAGTAAGTCCCTTCATTGCCGACGGTTCCCGGCAACACGTAGTACAAACCTGGGTCGCGGAAGTTCTGGGTGTAATAATCGCCACCGAGCAGCGGGTTCTGGGTGAGCGTGCCCGCGTTCAGGTTGCCAGAGTAAGTCAACTCACCCGAGCGAACCGAACGGGCCAGCACCGTGCCGTTGGCATTGAGCACTTCGACGATCAGGTCCAACGACGAATCGGTGCGATCGACGTCGATCCAAATCGGCGTCCCCGCGGTTCCACGGAAGCTGTAGACATCGACGTCGCCCGGATCATCGGGGCTGATGAAACCGTGGACCTCAAAACCGAGCCGGCGGTTTTCATCGCCGCTCTTTTCATTGGGGGCTAACACACCGAGCGTTTGCGCTGTTCCCGGCGTGCGGTTGATATCGGCACCGCTGGTCAGCGGATTCTCGCGTTCGCGAATGACCGCAACATTGCGGTCATTGCTCCACTCATCAAAGACGAACCCTCGCCAGCCACCTGGCACGCCGACGCTCTGGCCGGGCGTGGTGTTGGTGACCACGGTGCCGTCGGGCGCATACCCTGCTCCGACACTGTCGTCGGACAGATGTGTCAGGACGACGGGGAAGCCCGGTGTGCCGAGCACTTGGATGGTGCCACCGATGCGGTCGATGATATCCAGCGGCTTGCCGGTTGCGGTGAAGCCGGCCGTGTTGCCATCGAGCTTGATGACCAAACTTTCGGAGTTGCTGCTCTGCAGCCGCAGTCCGCTATAGGTGTGGTGGTTGCCGACGATCACTTCACCGCGAAGGACGTGCACGATATCGGTATCGTCCCAGACGCTCTCGGTGGTCAGTTCCTCACCGCGAACGACCATCCCATTGATCTCATTACTTGAAAGCAGGTTCTGACGGACCAGTGGACCGTGATTGTCGGCGAACTGGTTGTAAGCTTGGAGGCTGCCGGTGCTGCGACCGGAGTCCGGGCGAATCTTGAAGTTGAGCGAGTTGGCATTGAGGTTGACGACCGGGCCGGCGTTGTCGACGAAGGTATTGCCGACGACGATCGGCTGCGCCCCACGCACATACAGCACAGCCGCTTGATTGGCCCCACGTCCGGCGCGTTGAGCGCTGGTCGAGGCTCCCGTACCGCTGGCATTATCCCGCAACAGCGAGTTACTGATCCGCAACTGAGCCTGGTGTACCTCGATGGTGTTGAAGTACGCCGAGCCGCCTTCAATTGGCGCATTCCCACCGGCAAACGAGATCAACGCATGATCGAAACTGCCTGAGGAGACTTGGCCAAAGTAGAAGCCCGCCCAATCGCCAGCGGTACCAAAGGAAACACCGCCGCTGTTGGTGTCGAACGAGCCGCTGCCGCCGTAACGGTCATCGCGCAGCGAGGTGAAGATCACCGGGCGATCGACCGTGCCTTCGGCAATGATCGAGGATGCCCCTCGCTCCGCTTCGATTCGCGCGCCGCTAAGCTTGACCACCACGCCGGGATCCACCACCAACCGGCCGGCTGCACGTGCGACCAAACTGCCACCAAACAACTGCTGCGCTCCGCCTGGATTGCCGGAGACCAGCAGGTTTTCCGTCAGCACGTGCGGAATGTCGGTATCGTCAAATCGCCCCGGCACGGTCAACTTGCTGGCCGTGGCTCCCAACTGTGTCGGGATCCGGATGAACAAGCCATCGATGGTGTTCCCGTGCAGGTAATTCCCGAGGATGTCGGGGCCGATCCGGCCTAGCGATTCCTCAAAGCTATTGGGCGAAGCCGAAACGGCTGCGTCCGCATTTTGGGTGAAGTGGTTGAATCGCAACGCCGGGCGCGCATCGATCAGGTGAATCGGTGAGAAAACCTGCTCGTCCGAATCGACGAACACGGTCCCACCGCCGTGCCGGATGTCGACATGCGTGACGTGGTTGAGGAATATCCCGCGGTCTTCCAAGTCCGAATCAGCGCGGAACACGATCCCGCCGAAATCGCCGGCCTGCGGCGCTGGCCCCACGCCATCGGAGTTCCCGCCGAACGTGTCATCTCGATAAGACCGCAGCCAGACCGGCACCTGAGGCGTGCCCAGCACCTGAATCGCCGAGGCAGCGCGGCTCAGATTGACCGAGGATGTTCCGGCATCCAGATTCGCTCCGCGGAGTTTGATCAGCGCTCCGGCGTCGAGCATCACGGTCACACCTTGCGGTACCAAGAACTCTTGGCCATCGCGCAGCGGATTGCCCGATGAATCGGTGCCGATCAAGTACGGTTGGTTATCGGCCGGAGTGTTGATGTCGCCGTCCAGACCTCCGTTACCGACGATCCGCACCAGGTTGGGCGTGCCCAGCAACGTGGGTGTTCCGGATAAATCCAAACCATCGAGCCCGGACAGACGCACCACGCGTCCCGCGACCGTAGCGGTAATGTTCAAGTCGCTGGCATTGATCGCCGCGGCAATCGCTCCGGCAACTTCTGCAGCCGTGGTCAGGCCGCTGAGATCGATCGAACCGGTCGGACCAAAGGTAAAGATCCGTTCACCGTTGCCATCGTCAAGCGTGAAGGAGTCATGCTCCCGAATCTCGCTGACCGCCCGCTGGGGCACGACGATGCGTGACCCTGCCGCAGCCAGCGCCGCGCTCAACGTATCATACGGATTGCTCGGCGAGCCGTTGCCATCGGGCAGACTGATTCGAGGATCGTTGGCTCGATCGACAAAAATGGTGGTGTTGACGTCGCTGGATTGGAACCAGAATTGATGGACGCCGCCGGGAGTGCCGTCACCGTTGCCATCGATCGGCGTCCCGTCGGCATCGCGCAGCGCCCCACCGCGGTCAGCCTCGAATGACAGGCTCAGCTCGTAAGCGCCGAAGTTCTTTCCGTCGGCACCGGAATTGGGAACATTCGGATCGTAGTTGTCATTGCCCGAGCTGGAGACGCCGATGAAATACACACCGGGCTCGAGATCCAAGCTGATGAACGAGTCAGAACCGAAGTAACGATCGTTGCGCGCGATGATTTCCCGCTCGCCATCGGGAGTTTCACGATACAGCGTCAGCAACGTATCGAGGAGACTCGGCGTGGCCAAACGCTCGGCAAATGTTTCGGCAGCCAGCCGCCCCGACTCCGCCAACTCGAATCGATACAGATCGATATCGGTGCTGTTGGTCGGCATGATCCGCTGGAGGTGGATGATGTCGTGATCACCCGGCAGCAGATCGTTGGGCACCCCGTTGCCCTGATTGGCGGGAATCTCATAAGAATGTCCCAGTCCGATCGCATGTCCGATCTCATGGAACATCAGGCTGGTGAAACCGTCACCGTAATAGCGATCGGAGTCCTGATACAAACTGGCATTGGCAATCGCCCCGCCGCCACCGCCCAGGCCTGCAACGCCTGAGTTGGGACCCAACGTCGGATCGAACGCCCGCAGGTCGGTTTTCCCAAACGCCAAGCCACTGTTAGACGTCTCGATGAACTCGTAGCCCGAGAGGCTCGCGTAAACATCGAGGATCGCATACACGATCCGTTTTTCTTCAGCCGTGATTTGGTTGAGGAACGACTGACCGGGCGCCGTGGGATTCGCGAATGCCGCCGGGAAATGATAGAACACCCGCTGGGTCTGTTCCGCGTTGGGTGAGGGGACGACCGGCGTGGTTCCGGAAGCGCCGATGTGCGCTTCGCGCTGAATTTGGCGGTGTCCAGGTTCATCCAGGCCGCCGGGCGGAGGCGGCAGCGGAATGTTCTGTGGCTGAATGCGCCCAGCGACACGCACACCCGCGGCGCCGAGGCTACCGAGACTGGTCGCGGTAGCGAAGGTCGTGTTGTTGTCGTCAGTCGAAATCGCATAGCCCGTAGCGGTCGCTTCGATGTGATACGAGCCCGTGCTCCCGTTGCTGCTCGCAACCTCAATGAAGTAGGTTCCGCCGCCACTGGGGACGACAAAGTCCCAAACCCCGCCCCCGAGATCGTTCCATGCAACCGCGGCTTGACTGGCATCAAGCAACCGCACGGCGGTCTGCAGCTGCGCATCATGCGCAGTGACCGCCACACGGAAACGGGCCCCACCGCCGAGTTCGACGCGGTAGTAATCACGGTCCTGGGGATTGTTGTGCACACCCTCGCTGTCGCCCAGATAGCCGTTATAGGAAAAGCGGTTCTGCGGCGTGGCAGGATTCGCGCCCGCCTGCGCGGTTCCGAACAAGGTCCCAATCTGGATGGCGGTGCTGGGAGTCGTGCTGCCGCCATCGGATAGCCCGATGTCCAGCCGGTACGTCCCTTCGGGAATCTCGGTGGCAAACGTCAGTGTGACCGTGTTGTTGATCGCGTCGTACTGCGCGGTCTGCGGCAATCGGGTTTGGTCGTCGCTGCCATCGAGCGAGGCCCGCGTGTCGACCAAGCGGAAGAACTTGGGGTCCTCGGCGTCCGCTCGGTTGAGCAGTTGATCGTCGAAATAGACAACGATTTGGTTGCTGGCCTGAGTCAGCGTGCCATTGGCCGCGCGGGATACCGGCTGCGGCACGACGGCCAGCACCTGAGCCCCACGATCCAAGCGGAAGTTGATGATCGAGTCGGTCCCGCCACCGTAAGCTTGGCCATCGCGATCGGCCAGCGGCGAAGCTCCCGAACCGATGATCTGGATCTGGTACAGGTCATCCGGGAAAGCGACCGACGGATCGGTCACGTTGTGCGCAGCATCGCTGGCTGGCCGCAGAACAATCTGCTGCAGTTCCGACGGATCGGTGCTGCCCGGATTGACCAACCCGACGTAACCCAGTGCCACTTCGATGTCATTGCCATCGAACACCCCGTCGCCGCCGGCGCGAACCAAGCGAATGGTGTTGGCGTTGATCGTCGCCTCGTTGAGGTTCGCCCCGCCATTGAAGTACAGGTTGAACTCGCGTGGAGCGACTTTGAGCACATCGCCCTCATGCAGCAATCCCGCGCTGTCAGGACGAATGGCTAACACTTCCGCTGCCAATAGCTCGCGTCGCTCGAGCGTCTCTAGCCCAGCACGGCGAAAGGTGGCTCGCGAATCCGATGAACGACGGGAGGGACGGCGACGGGAGGGACGTCTATTAAGCATGGGTGCCAGGCCAGTCGATAGGTAAGAACGATGGATGGTGTTCGGGCGGGAGCCGTCCCGGCAGGAACGGTGGGGTGGGTATCAAAGCGAAGGTAGTGGAACCTCCGCAGGATCTCAGCTCACTGACCGAGGGGGAGCGTCACGGTCAAGCCATGGGAATCGCGCGGCCCAGGCGGGGCCGCGCGAGTGCCGACGAGGAGTGCGGTGGGCAACCGCCGGCTGCGGACATGCCGCAGCCGCTCGATCGCAGTCGCCGCCACTGGTTCATCCAGGGGGCGATCGAATCATCATACAGAGTCATCTGGGTGCTCACTGTAGGTTAATTAAGTCGAGCATCGACAACAACGCTTCGTCCACGGCATTTGCCGGATTATCGCCGTCTGAGTCAGCCGTCCTTAGGCTCAGATGATCCTCGGCCAACAGGTTCGCCGGTTCCTCGAACTCGCTCCAGGCATCGTCGAACGACTGTGTGAACAGCGTCGATTCACCGGGCTCCGAGGCCGCCTCAGCAGGCACGGTCTCGGGCAGGCCGATCGATGAAGCTGCGTAAAGCGTGCTCGACGAAGCCAGCAACGCCGGATCGACTTCACCTTCGCCACCGCCGGTCAACCGCTGCCGGTTGCGGCGAGCGATCTCATTGATCACCTGCAACGCATCCAGTGGCTGGATGCGACCGTCGCCGTTGACGTCGTAGTAGGGCGGCGGCGGCGAGGTCAGCGATGAAACCGGCACTTCGGTCGTCCGATTAGCGGCCAGCACGTTGAGCACCAGCAGCGCATCGAGCGGCGTCACATTGCCATCGGCGTTGACGTCGTGGTTCAGCCCCGGAGTCGGGTTCTGGTACAGCGACTGCCCGAGGTTCAGTGTGACCGTGGTCACGTTGCCGACCAACCCGGTCGGGTCAATCGGGCGATAGGTGAACGAATCGGTATCACCGCTGCGTCCCGACGTGTTGGTGTACACGAACGTGCCGTCGGCATTCATCTGCAGCGTTCCGCGGGTCGGCTGCGTGACGCTCGACAGATCCACCCGCAGCTTCTGGCTGGTGCCCGGGAAGACATCGCTGTCCGGATCGGTATCGTTCGCCAACACGCCCTGAGCCGGGTTGAGCACCTGCAACGAGCCGCCGATCGGCACGTTGTACTGATTCGGCTCACCGCGCGGAGCATCTGCCACCGGTGCGACATTGAGCGTGAACGCATCGGTCACCGAGAACGTGCCATCGCTGGCCCGGATCTCCAGAGCGACGCTGCCCGAAGCGTCTGGAACCAGTGCGATCCGCAGTTGGTTGCCGTTGAACGTGATCGACTGCACCAGTCCGGAAGCCGCGATCTGAGCCGGCGTCGGATTGAGGATGTTGCCGATCCGCGCGACCGTGTAGGTCAACTGACCACCATCTGGATCAGAGAACACCGTCGACAGATCGCGGGTCACCGGCGGATCACCGGGGTTGGCTTCGTTGACGTTCAGCGGATCGAGCGTCCCGATCACCACCGGTGCGTCGGGCGTGTTGAGCACCGTCACCGGAATCTGCGCGGTGCCCGAAGGACCGCCGCCCACATTCGTGGCGACGACCGTGAGCGTTACCTCGCCGAATCGGTAGGACGGCAACCGCAGCCGCAGGGTGCTGGCGCCGGTAGCCTGATCAACAACCACCGTCGCATTGACGATTGCCGGGTCGCTGCTGGTGACCGTGAAGGTCGACGCGTCGCCTTCGGCATCGAAGAACCACGAGTTGAGGTTGTATTCGAAGACCTGTTCGACCGCTTTGCTCTCGTTGAATTGCAACGACTGCCGCTGGGGATCACCGTTGATGCCGACAAATACCGGTGCGGCATTGTCACCATCGACGGTCAGGAACACGGTGCCGGTCGCCGTCGCGGCCGGGTTCCCGTTGTCCTGCACGGTGTAAGTGAACTGGTCGGGACCGCTGAAGTTCGCCGGCGGCGTGTAGACCAAGTTCGATCCGTTGATCGAAATCGTCCCGCCCCGGAGCGTCATCTTCGGAAACTCGCTGGTGACCAGCGAGATCGTCTGCCCCGCAGCAACTTCGTCCGGCGGGCCGGGCAAGTCGTTGCCGAGGATGCTGCCGCTGACACCGGCGGAGCCGATCGGCATCGTGAACGGACCGTCGCCTTCGAAGGCAAAGGTGTCGTTGTTGACGATCGGTGCGTCGTTGACCGCGGTCAACGTGATCACCACCGTGCCACGCGTCGCAGCCGCTTCGCTGACTTGACCAGCCTCCAGCGGATCATCGGCAACGACGTACTGGAAGCGATCGGTGCCCGAGACGTTGGCCGGCGGGGTGTAGCGGATGTTGCCATCCACGATCTGCACCGTTCCGCCGAGTTCGGTCTGGAATCCGGTACCACCGACTCCGGCCGACTGGATCATTAAGCCCTGGTTCGCCTCGTTGGCCGGCCCAGGCAGGTAGAAGCCTGTCAGTTCCGCAGCCGTAAACGTAACCACCGTGTCTTCGGCAACCGTGCGGTTGATGACGGGCGCCTCGCCACTCACGAACGGAGCATCGTTGATCGGCTCCACCGTGATGTTCACCGTCAGCGGAACCGCGCTGACCAACTGCGTTTCCGGAGCCGCTGGTTTGAGATCCGTGACGCGAGCGGTGAACGTAGCCGTGCCGAAGAAGTCCGGCGTCGGCACGAAGCTGAACGTGCCGTCATCGAACAGGGTCAGCTCGCCGGCAACGGTGCCGTCATCACCGATCAGCGTCCGCGTACCGACATCGTCGGCGAAGATCGCGATCTCGTCGCCATCGGGATCTTGGATCAGCGCCAGGATCCCGTTGTCGTTGGTGATATTCGGCGTCAGCGAGCCGTCGGCGTCGCGGGCCTGCAGGATGCCATCTTCGTCGACACTGTAGGACAGCTCACGGTTGTTCGCATTCACGTCCGGCGGCAGTCCCGGCAGGATCGTCAGGGCGTAATCTTCCACTTCGCCGCTGAGCGCCAGGCCGCGGGGCGATAGGCCGCCTTCGGTGCTGACACGGAATCGGGCGTAGGTGGTCGTCGCCACATTCGGCCGCGGCGCGGTCGCCGGCACCATGATCGTGATCGTTCGCGTCACCGGCTCGCCATTGGGGTCACCCACGAAGATCGCGCCCGGTGTCGCAGCGCTGATGATCTGCTCGTTGGGATCATCCCAGTCGCCGTCGAAGTTGAAGTCGATCCAGCCTTCGAGCACACCCGAGCCGGTCACCGTGACGGTGATGTCCAGCGGAACACCAGGATTCAGCACTCCAAACGGATTGGTGTCGCTGGTGAAGTCCACACCATCTTCATCATCGGTGAGCACTCGCACGGTGTTGCCCACAACGACGACGTCAGCCGCCCGCAGCGGACTTTGACGAACCGCCGCGGCAAACGCTTCGGCGATCGAAGCCAACGAGGTCGGATCGGTCGGCGAAACCGCGAAGTTGTTTTCGTTGAACAAGCCGTCGACATCAAACTCGAGCGTCGCGGTATCGACGCCGGTCGAGAGCGTGACGGTGTTGCCATCGAAGCTCGCCGGTGAGCCCGTGAGGTTGAACGTCAGCTCAACGTATCCGGGCCGGACCACCGCATCGAACAGCGAACCGCTGGTGCCGAGCACGAAGATCGTCGAATCGTCGCCATCGGCCGCCGAAGTCGGCATGCCATCAGCGTCGATGTCGATCAGTCGGCCGAGCCGGACGCCGTCGGGATTGACCACATGCCGTGCGCCGTCGTTGCCCAGCTGAGTCGGGTAGCGACCGGCGACACCTCCACGCGGATCCGGTGCATCGCCGTAGTCCAGACCGACCGTCGGCAGCAACAGGGTGAACTGAGTGGTGTTGTCCGGGCGATTGGGTTTGAGCGGGTTGCCGGCCAAATCCCGAACCGCTTGCAGGAAGTAGTTATCGATCGGCCCGTCGATCAACAGCGCGTTCTCGATGAACAGGGTGCCACCGCCGCGATTCGCCGCCACCAACGTGGTCAGTCCCTGCTGGTTGGCGGCGTTGATCGCTTCGATCAGCGCCCGTTTCATTTCCTCCGGTCCGTAGGCTCCGTTGAACCGCACCGGAATCGCGCCGCCGGGTGTCCCAGCCAGCGAGAGGGTGGGTGCAGCCGACAGGTCGATCACGGTCTGCGAGGTGTCATCGAGTTGGACCACACCGCCCGCCACGGCCGAAGCCGACAGGTTCAGGCTGCCGCGGTTATTGTTGATCGCCGCCGCCAACACGCTGGCGACATCGTCGACCGTGCTGCCCGGTTGGAACACCACCGGAATGAAGCCCGGCGTGACGCCCCCGCCGCCGGTCGCTGCATCGAACTCAAAACGCAGGGTCTGGTTACCCTGGGTGATCACGATCTGCTCGCCATCGTTGACGATCCCACGCCGCGGTGTCAGCGGAGCAGGAATCACCGGTTCGACGGGTGCTTCGGGATCAGCCGGCGGAACCGGTTCTGGGAATCCAAATTGGCTCTCGTCGATATTGCCCAGCGAGATCCGACCACCGCCGAGGTTGGTCGCGGTGATATTCGTCAAACCGGCCGCATTGATCGCCGCAACCGTTGCTGCAGCGATCGCCTCGACATCGTCGAACGTGCGGTACACGATCTCCGTCGCTTCGGGATTGGACGCGCCGGTCAGCACCAGGTTGTACTGGAACGCCACAGTGTTGACGCCGTCGCTCAAGGTGAACTGGCTATCGTCAGGAATCGCGCTGCCACCGACGATCGGCAATTGCAACAACAGCGGCCCGGACACAATCAGCTGGCTTGGGCCGCTGACATTCGGTTCGCCGACGACCTGCAACGTCGAGTCGGAGCCCAGCGTCAGGTCCAGGCCAGACTCGCCACCGATGGCAACCTGCCCACCGGGATTCGCCAAGACCGCTGCCGGATCAACACCGGGGATCTGCTGCGAACGAATCGCCGCAGCAATCGCCTGCGCCAGTTGGTCGGCGGTTGTCGCGCGATCGAACTCCACCCGCACTCCGCCGGGCAACGTCTGATCATCGTCGGTGCGGTCGAGCACCAACGTGACCGGGTTGCCGCCGGCCGGCGTGAACGTGATCGTGCTGCCATCGGCTGGGGTGCGGCTGATGCCGACCGTGGCGATGGAGCCACCGGACAGGCTGGCCGAACCGCTGGCAGGCAAGTTCAGGAACAGCAACCCATCGATCATCACCGGCTGAATCCGCAGCGGCGAGTCGGCGATGGCAGCGACAATCGCGTCGCGAACCGATTCGGCCTGGGTCAGACCGCTGATGTCGATCACGGTGTTGACGGAGCTGGTGTTGCCGTCGCTATCGAACTCAAAGCGGACCGTCTGGTTACCGTCGCTGATCGTCAGGATTTCACCGTCGGCGATCCCGCCGGGTCCTGCCACCACTGTCGGGATCGAGAGGGCGATCGTCTGGGCGGCGGTGATCATCGCGGTACGGCTGGCATCTAAAACGGTGCCGGCTTCGCTGCCGATGATCACGCTGCGGCCATCGACCACCGGCGTGACGTCGACCAGTTCGGCGTCCACGGCAGCCTGAATCGCGGTGCTAATCGATTGCGCAATCGCTTCGGGCGAATCTCCGGTCTGGAAGCTGACAACCCGGCTTCCGGGCAGCGTGACCCCATCGCGATCGAACTCGAAGAACACCGGAGTACCGGAAATACCGGTGATGCTGAACCGGGTACCGTCGGAGATGCCGCCGGCGCCGGTGCCGGCCCGCGGAACAGTGAACCGCAGGGTTTCGGGGATTCGCAATTCGTATCCGGACTCGAACTCGAACGTCACGCGGCCGCCGTTGTTGTCGACGACCAAGAACGAATCGCCATCGGCGATCGCCCCAGCCGAAGGTGCCAACGTGACCAACCGGTCGCGGTTGTTGATCGAAATCCGGTAGGCGCGATCGTCACGCCACACACCCGCGATCGGTCGCAGGGTGATCAGGCCACGCGTCGCGTCATAGCTGAAGGTGTAGTCGACGCCCTCGGTCAGCAACCGATCGCCTTCGAACAAGGCGATGTTCGCGCCGGCTTCGCGCAGCCCCGGCAGAACGGGGACAACCACAGTGTCGTCATCGATCCCGCTGCCGACGAACGGATCGGAGGAGTCACCGACATCCTGCAGCAGGATGCGGAACTCATCGTAGATGCCGCTGTTGAGTTGCAGGAAGCTCTCGGCTGGATCGGTGTCGATCCCCGCCGCGTCGTTGTCGCGGGGGAACTCGATGATCGCGGTCGGCCCCACGAAGTCGGCGACGTCCAGCGCCCCACGATCTTTGAACACGTTGGAGCCGAGGCCACCAGGTGAAGCAACGTTCGGATTATCGGCCCGCAACTGGCCGCTGTTGTCGCGGTCCGGAGCGAGGAGATTGCTGATCGGAATACCGACCGACAGCTTCAGCGCCCCGAAGGTATCGCGTTCACCGAGCGAGTTGATGGCGCTGTCGATCACCGGCGAGTTGGCCGAAGGCGCGAACCGATCGCCAGCCGGATTGGAGAGAATTCCAATCGCGTTGGGCGCGATAAAGTTGAAGTCGGTGTTGCCGCCATTGACGTTGCTGGGGCCGGTCTGGGCATCGGTCGTGATGCCTGCATCGGTATTCGATGTGAACGGCGAGCTCACATCCACGCGAATCCGCGAGTTACGGGAATCGTCGTACTGGAAGGCGTTGCCCGTAACGACAACCTGCTGCTGTTTGTAGAACTGGTTGACCTGCGCGAGGTTACCGAAACCAGCGGAGTTCGTCTCTTCAGCGACGACGCTCTGGTGCAAGTTCACAAACACGTTGTTGACCACCGTCGGGCTGGCGCCCTGAGTCATCAGCACGCCGGTTTCGGCCAGGAGTTGATCAGCCTCGGTCGCGTACGCCGGCGTTGCGTGATCCGGGGTCAACCGCAAGCCTGCGGCGCGTGCCGCGTCACTCAGTTCGATCCGCGCTGCCTTTTGGATCAAGACGTACAACTCACTGGTGCCGCCGCCGTCGCTCAACCCGCCAGCGATCACGTTCGCCGTGCCGGTTTCCAGCCGGTTGTGACCGAAACCGGTGCCGTAGTCGGAATAGAACGTGGTATTGACCGACGCATTGTTCCCCGCGCTCCCGCCCAGTGCGAGCGCCGTGACCCGTGGCACAGGTCCGTTGCGACCTTCCGGACCAGCACCTTGCTGGTGGTTCGGCAGCGGCGCGGTACCACCGGCCGTCCGCGCTATCGCTGCGGAGATCGCCCGCATGATGTCCGGCACGCGATAGCCACCGTTGAGGTTACCGGTCGACAGCGGCACGTTGATGTTGCCATTGGGCAGCACCACTCCGCCGGTTCCGTCGGTGAACTCAAACGTCACGCGGTTGCCAAACGCATTCACGTTGGCATAACCGCCGGCGGGAACGTAATCGGGGATCTGCGTGATTGTGAACGTCGTGCCGATCAAGGCCCCAGCGCGCGTTCCGGTGTTGCTGCCGTTCAAGGCCGTACTGCCGTTATCGAGCGACAGCACGAAGTCGCGCGGAGCGTAGACTTCCATCCCCAGCGTGTAGGCACCGGTCCCGCCGATGCCCGCCTTGCGGCCAGCCAAGCTCAGCGGATCGTACTCGTCGTTGCCCAGACTGCTGACGCCGACGTAGTACGTGCCCTTCTTGGTGGCCGTGAAATCGATGTAGCCATCGCGTTCGTTGGCTTCGTCGGCCTGCTGGTTTGCAGTGGTCGCCCCCGGATTGAGGTGCGTCGGAGTTGCCCCCGGCACACTTTGGTCGCGGGTCACACCGCCGCCGGTGACGAACTCCTGAGCGATGCCGCTGGAGTCGAACAGACGCAGCACGGTCCCCGGGCCAAGATCCAGCGTATCGATATCGACCACCAAACGGTCACCGACATCCAGTTCGACCTTGTATAGATCCACGTCACGGTCCGGCGCGAGTGGGCTGGCGTTATCGCCGATCACACCTTGAGTGACATACGCACCCTTGTGGCTGCGCCCGAGCTTCGTATCAACCGCACCGGCCAAGCTGTCGTTGGGCTCGTCCGCACCGGAGCCCGCAAATTGAGCTTCCGTACCGTCCTTGCCATAGATCGTGTTGTTGACGATCCGCGCAAACGGCTGGGGTGCTTCAGCAACCGGTACTTGCTGCAGCCGCGGAGTGGTTCCGCCCATCTTCTGGAAGTTGCTGCTGAAGTAGACGCCGCTAGCGCCTTCCAAGTACAGCGCAACGCCCGATGGTGAGGTCGCCGAAGGCCCGAGCGATGCCCGTACCAGCCCCACGATGTTGTTGGTCACCAGGATGCTGCCGTTGATCGCCTGCTGAATGCCGACCAAGATTTCTTCTGGTGTGCTGGGCGTGTTTCGCCCGCCGGTCGGATATTGTCCCGACCCACCGGCATCGTTGATCGCCCGGTAGTAAATCGGGATATGCCCGTCGACAAAGCCGTCGCCGCCCTGTTGGCCGCTACCGCGTTGGTTGGTCGGCACGCCGGCAACGTCTTCGAACTCCAACACCACGCGCGTGCCCGCTGCATCGATCACGATCGTGTGGCCATCTGCGATCGCGACCGAGGGGATTTCAATCATCAGCGGTCGGGTCTGGCCATCGACCTTGATGCCCGCGTAACCGGCTTGATCGACGATGTTGTTGACGACCACGACGCCGGGGACCAAACCGCCGATCACGGAGTCATTGAGGTTCGGCAGATTCTTTGCTACCCCAGCACCGGTGTTGCCGATCGGTGGCGATTCTTCAAAACCAAAGGTAATAGGAACACCCCGTGGGTCGGTCAGCCGCGGAGGTGCTTCGGACCAGATCCCGATCCCGTGAGAATCGCTGATCCGGTTGCTGTCGATGATGATCTGGCCCTGCGTGCGAACCGTGTTCGAATCGCCGATGCCGTTGTGCATGATCGCCGGCATCACAATGTTGCGACCGCCGCCGGAGCGCGGCGTGGAGGTCAGCGTCGCAGGAGCTTCGGTGACGCTGGTGATCGCATCGAAATCGCCGTTGACCGTTCCCGTCAAGTTCACGCGAGCATCGGTCGTGGTGAGCGAGTTGTTGCTCGACGCTGGCGCAGCCTTGATTCGCAGCGAAGCCTGCACCACTGAACTGTTGATCGTGTTGATCAACCGCTGAGCGATCTGAGCAGCGCTATCGCTCGGTGAGTAGGCGATGCGGACCACGTTCGGGCTGAATCCACCGGCCGTGTTGAACTCAAACGTGATCGTCGTCGCGCCGTCATTGAGCGTGAATCGATCGCCGTTGTTGATCTGGTTGCCCGCCGGCGCGACCAGCGTGACCTGCTGCGCATGGCGGTCGTTGGTGTCGTAGGTTTCGTTCAGCGTCAGTCCGCCGACCACCGGAGTCGCGTACTGCGTGCCCGGACGGATTTCGAGCTGATACTCACCAGCCTGGGCGCCGGCCCCAGCGGTGAAGTTCGCAGCGCCTGGAGTGGCCTGCGAAATCATCTCTCCGCGTTCGGCAAAGCCGACGATGAAGTCATCGAGGAAGAGTCCATCGGCGGTATCGGCGCCACCGCCGGTCTGATAGACGAACTCCACGACAATCCCGGTGTTGCCGGCCAAGCTTTCCAGCGTGATCACCTGTTGCCGCCACGTCTGGGAATCTGGAGCAGCCTGCAGATTGGACGTGAGCGTGATGCCGCCCGGATTCTGATCGCTGCGTGCGCGGACCAACACGTTGTCGCCAGCGCCCGGAGCGTAGAAGTAGTTGAAGTAGAGCCGCGGCAGATCGGCTGCCGAGTAGCCGGTCAAATCAAACGCCGTCGATTGCAACGTGCCGCTGGCGACACTGCGATCGAAGTGATACGACTGGTTGTTCGCATCGCTGCCAGCTGCGCGGCTGCCATTGAACGTCCGCGTGCGTTGGTGTCCCGGATCGGCTGCGCGGTCGGTGGTCAACGCCCAACCCGCACCAACGTTGGCGATGAACGCGCCTTCGCGCGGCGGACGAGCCGTCGAACCACCGATCGATTGCACGTGGTCTTCGAAAATCCGCAGCACCGAGTCCAGCGGTTCACGCCGGAGCAGCGGGTTGCTCTCCAGTTCAACCGGGACTCGGCTGGCCTCGGTGACAGCCACGTAGTAAGTGCCCTGAGGCAGCGAGACTGGACCGATCAGCGGGTCACCGGTGCCGATCGAACCCCGCGCCAGCAGTTCGCCGATCTCGGCGCCCAGCGGGCTCGATTGATCTTCAGCGATATTGCTGCCGGAGCCGAACAACACCAGCCGCGGACCGCTACCGTCGTCATAGAACACGCTGATGTTCGTGTCGGGCCGGCTGAAGTCGTCGGCGTAGTCGATGTCAAACACGGTCGAGCGCTGCATGTGGGTCATCGCCGCGCCGCCGAAGTTGACTTCAAACTGGAAGAAGTCGATATCGGCCACCGAAGAGAGCGCACCGGCAATGCTGACCGTGCCATTTTGCGTGCTGGCCAAGTTGCCGACGTGCTGCGGCCGCGAGGCCAACGTACCACCACCGGTCAAACTGTTGTTGCTGGCCTGGCCGCTGACCGATTCGTTTTCCGCGACCTCGCCCGTCAGCGGTGAACTGCCCGGCAGCCCCCGCATGTGGATACCGTGATTGGCGTAGCGAATGTCGGCAAAGCGAACGACGCTGCCGGGGAACTCTTGCGTTTCCTGCAAGCGGATCTGGAAGGTGTAACCTCCGCGAGTCATCCCGCCGGCGGCATCGGCCGGATTGACCGAACCGCTGCGAACTCGGACGAAGTAAACGCTGCGGGTCCCGTTGGGTCCGGGCAGCACAAAGTTCAGACCGGCATCGCGTGGGTTGAGCGAGCCGAAATCTTCATACAGCCCCAGCTCACCGCGCTGGACCAACGACTCGTCGACGCGACTCAGCGGACCAACGCGCCCTTGCAGCGTGTTGCCACCGATGGTGATCAGCGAGGGATCATCGAGTTCATCGAAGCTGTTGTTCGAACGCGCCAACACGTTGCCGGACGAATCCAAGACTTCGACAACGCTATCCAGGCCGATGCTGGTTTTGTCGATGTCCAGCCAGACCGACGTTCCGGCAGCTCCGGTGAAGCTGTAGGTATCGACGTCGTTCTGGCCGCTGAGGAAGCCGTTGACTTCAAAACCGAGCCGCAGCCGATCGTCGCTGGATATCGCGTTCTCGGCCAATTCACCAAGGAACTGGGCGTTGTTGACGGTGGCGTTGAGCCCCGGAGCGACCTCGGTCGACAGTTCCTGCTCGGGAATGACCGCCACGTTGCGATCGTTGCTGAACTGGTCGAGATACAACCCACGCCAGTCATTGGGGAACGGTCGGCTGCCGAAACCATCGCCGTTGGTGTCGGTCTGTTCCGAGCCATCCAGCTTCCTGCCCGCACCGACGGTATCGTCTTGCATGCTGGTCAGGACGACAGGAGCCCCGGGCAAGCCGATCACCTGCAGGGCACCGCCGATGCGATCCATGAGGTTTGAGCCCGAGCCGGTCGCCGTAAAGCCGGTACCGGTGGATTCGCTATTGGGATTTCCACTACCAGCGAGTTTGACCACCAGGCTCTCATCCGGACGGCTCTGCAGACGCAGTTCGCCGCCCGAGATCTGGTTGCCGACGGTGATCGTGTCGAACACCATGTGCACGATGTCGGTATCGTCCCAGACGCTGGAGGTCGACAGGATGCCACCGCGGACATACATCCCGTTGAGCTGCCGCTGGGCTGCCGAGTCGCTTGGCGTGCTGTCGGTCGTATTGCGACGCACCATCGGACCGTGGTTGTCGTCCAGGTCGGCCAACCGCTCGAGCGCTCCGGTTTGACGTCCCAGGTCGACAACGTAATCGTCGATCAACGAGTCGCTGTCGATGTCGATGATGGCGCCGCGATTCTCGACAAATTGGTTGCCGACCAAGACCGGCTGAGTGAAGCGTGCGAAGATGGTCGACGGCGTGTTGCCCAGTCGGCCGTTGCGGCCGACTGGCCCGGCGCCACCTTGGCCGTTGGCGTTGTACTCAAACCGAGAGTTGGTCACCCGTGCCGTGGCTTGATGGAGTTCGAGCGCCGAGAAAGCCTTGCTCTGACCGCCCTCGATCAAGCTGACGCCACCACCGAAAGCGATCACGGAGTTGTCGAGGCTGACATTCGCCGTCGGGCCAGCGTAAATGCCCGCCCAGTCCCCTCGTGCCGGGCTGATGCCGCCACCGGCAGCCCCCGAGTCGTTGTTGGTGTCAAACGAACCGCCGGTTCCAAACCGGTCGTCAGCAGCACTGGTGAACACCACTGGCAAGCCCGGCAAACCTTCGGCCAAGAGCTGAGTTCCTTGGCCGAGTTCGATACGTGCACCGCTGAACTTGATCACCGTTCCCGGATCGATCACCAGCGAAGCATTCAAACGCCCACGCACCCCTTGCCGGCTCTCGTCCAGCGGCGTTCCGCTGCGTCGACCGTCGTCGATAAAATGAGCGCTGGAGGCGTCGAGTTCGGCGACCAGCACAAACTCGGTCGCGCCAGGAGCTTGCCGATACAACCGCCGCGAAATGTAGTCGCCCCCGCTGGGCACCGCCGGCAGATTGAACAACTCGATCGCCGAGTTGGCCGTGACGCTCGCCGAGCTGGTCGGAGCCGTAGCCGCCAGCGACTCAAAGCCGAAGCGGTCGACAAAGGTAACTTGGTAGCGGTAGCTACCAGCGGCCAAGACACCACCGCCAGGGATCGGTACCTCAGCGACGTCAGCCAACTGCGGCCGCACGCCGTCCTGGATCGAGCCACCGGGGTTGCCGGCGATGATGATATTTTCGGCAACGTAGTGGACGATGTCGATATCATCCAAGCGGCCAGCGACGGTCAGTTGCCGCAGCGGCGCATTGGGCGTCGTTTCAGCACGAATGAACAAGCCGTTGATGCTGTTGTTGCTCAACAAGTTGTTCTTGATGTCCGGACCGACTCGGCCATAGTCAGCGGTGAACTCGCCAGCTTGCTGATAGGCCGGTGACTGATAGCTGGTCTCTTCGAAGCTGTCCGGCGAGGCGCTCATCGCGGCCCCGGCGTTGCGGGTCAAGCGATTGAACGTCACGTTCGGACGCAGGTTGACCATCTGAATCGGATTGACCGTCTGCTGAATCGATTCGATCAGCACATTGCTGCCACCGCCGAAGCGGATGTCGGCGTGATTGACGGTTTGCAGGAAGATCCCTTCATCTTCGAGATCGAACCGACCTTGTGACTGGTCCAAATCGCGGCGGAAGATGATCCCGCCCCAGTTCCCTTCGCTGGCCGCTGGGCTGCTGCCGGCTGCAGCGGAATCAACCGCGCGATCACGCGTGCTGGTGAACACCACACTGCCCGAACCGCCGAGCAGGTCGACACCGGTATCGATCACGCTGGTGCCGCTGAACACCGGGTCGCTCAGATCAACCAGCCGCGGGGTCCCCAAGACCTGCAGCGCCCCGCCGCTGCGGTCGGCCAGCAGACTCGTGCTGCCGACGACGATCGCCGAGTTGCGCAGCTTGAGTGCCGCCCCGCCGTCGATCATCACGGTCACGCCCTGCGGAACCAGCAGGTTGCGGCCATCTTCCAGCGTTCCCCCACCGGTTTCCGAAGTACCGATCTTATAAGAGAAGTTATCGCCGGCGGTGGTCACGTCGCCGTCTTGGCCGCCGTTACCGACAATCCGCACGATGTCGTTAGGCGACACGGAGTCGAAGGCGTTGGGCACCGCCGGGTTGGCGATGTTGTTGAATGGACGTGCCAGGCTGCCGTCGGCGTTGACGCCGGCCACCTTATCGACGAACACCGTCCGGCCGTAGGCGGTCACACCGCGGAAGTTTTCCGAGAACCGGATCGACCGTTCGCCTCGCAGTTCGATCAGCGTCGGATTGCCGTTCACCGCAACCGCTTCGATCCCCAAGGCCGAACGGACAGCCGTGCTGTTGATCACGCCGCGGATAGTCGAAGCCAACGAACCGGCCGGAACAGGAGCTCCGAGGGTGCCGGGGTTATAGGAGATCGCGATATTGCCCGCCGCTGCCGTGCCGCCCGTGGGCACGAACTCAAACGTCCGCGACGCACCATTGGCACCGACCAGCGTAAACGTCTGACCGGGAACGATCGCCGCTCCAGTCGCGGTGACTTCCAGCAATCGCTCGGTGGGCCGAGTCTGGAACCAGAAGTTCTTGACGCCGCCGGGAATCCCGTCGCCATCGCCGTCGAGCGCCGTCCCCGGCACACCGACCCGCTCGCTGTCCATGTCGCGAATCGTGTCGACGACACCGACCTGCGGCTCGAACTTGAGTGCGAGTTCAAACTTGCCCTGCGTACGACCGCCCGCACCACTGCCGGTCAACTGCGGGTCATAGCGATCGTTGCCGCTGGCCGCGACACCGATGTAGTAAATCCCGTTGCCCAGCGATGCGGTCAGGAACGAGTCGTTGCTGTAGTAATCGTCATTGCGAGTCAGCTCTTCGATTCCACCGCCGGAGAGCAACAGCGGCGCGTCGAACGATGCACTGGTGAGGTTGGTTCCCGCCGAGCCGACGAGCAACTCGGCGCGGAACAACGTGCTGGCAAACGCGTGGTTGTTGATCGCGGCGATCAGATCGCCCGCCGTGACCGCAGCGGTCCGCGGCACTTGGACTTCGATCGCGTTGGCGATTGGATTTCCCGACGCATCGTTCCGCTGGCGGACAACGATCTCGCTGCCGTTGGTGCGAATGAAGTCGATCCGCGCGTTGTTGCCCAGTACTCCTGGCTGCACAGCGGTCAAGCCGATCGACAACGAGGTCCCTAGACCAAAGTTGGTCACGACCGAGGCCCGCGTCTCGCGGAACAACCTCAGCGTACTGTCGAGCAAGCTCGAGTCGGGCAAACGCTCGGCAAACGTTTCTGCAGTGAAGGTGCCGGTGCGATTTCCTGCTCCCAAATCGACTTCGAATCGGTAGAGATTGACATCGATGCTGTCCGGCCGGTGCACATGCTGACCGTGCAGGATATCGAGATTGCTTGGGAACGACGGCTCCAGATCGCGCAGCTGCGCCAGGTTGACGTTGCCGTTGGCCTGCGTCGGATTGATCGTCTGGTTCAAGAAGACGCTGCTCAGCGCCATCAGCGATTGCTGCGTGACCTCGGTCGACTGCTCCAGCCCCAAAAGGAAGCCGATACCGGCCATCCCCTTACGGAAGAAGTCTTCGCCATACGCGGTGTTAAACTGCGTCTCGTTGCTGAACACCATCGCGGAGTTGGTGAACGTCGGGTCGATTCGCAGCGAAGCGTTGAGCGCGTTGCGGACCGTCGTCGTCGAGGTCTGCAGTCCCATCGCCGGCAGCGCGGAGGGATTGCCGACTGCAAACGTGATCCCCTGATCGCGGGTTTCACGGAACTGCACACCGAGATAGTTGCCCCACAGCGAGAGCGCCTCGCGAATCCGCGTCCGCTGGCGATCGGTGATCTGGTTGAGTTGGGCGTTGCCGCCACTGGTGGCATACACGCTCTGGAAGTTGTAAGCGATCTCGGTCACACCAAACGTCGAATCCGGACCGAACTGCTCGTTGATGCTCTGCAGCAAACCGCCCCCGACCACTTCGGGAAGCGTCACGCGGCCCGGGTCGTTAGCCCCGCCGGGATACTGAATATTGAACGGAACCGGGCTGATCTCGCCCTCGATGATGATGCTCGAGGTCTGGGTTCCGTTGGTGACAAAATTGTTGCCAGCGTTCAGATCCAGCGCCGTTCCGAGCGTGTCACCCACCGGAGTTCCCGGCACCAAACGCGTCGGTTCAAGAATCAGGTCGCTGCGGTCATCGACCGCGGTGCCGATCCGCAGTCGGAAGGTGCCGCCGCCCAGCGGAACACCCGGCTGGCCGTCTTTGGCCGGCAGATTGTTGATATCGGTTTCAAAAATTAGCCGCGCGGTGTGCGAGGCCGCGTCGTAGATCACGCGCTCAGGGAAATAGAGCGTGTCGTCGGTCGTCCGCACCGACTCCTGAGTGAGCAGCAACTGGTAAAACCGCGGATGCTCGACCGAGCGTTCGGTCGGCAGTCCAGTCGCGGGATCGTTTTCAACGAACAATTCATCTTCGTTGAAGTACACCAAAATCTCATTGCGGCGCTGCTGCAGCGAACCATCGTCGAGCCGTACCACCGGCTGCGGCACCACCGCCTCGACCAATGCCCCGAGATTGAGCTCGAAATTGATCGTCTCGGCACGCGCTCCGGCGGACGAGGGCAATAGCGCTTCGCCCTGCACATTCCGCAGCGCCACGATCCCCTGGGACGGATCATCGAATGCAAACACGTCGATGCGGTAATGATCGTCTGGCAGGTTCTCGGCAAACCGGACGACCACTTCGTTCTGGCGGATGTCGCCGAGCGTCACCAGCCCGGGCTGGATGCGCACATCATCGGCGGTGCCAAACGCACCATCGGAGCCGGCGCGCGTGATCTGGATC
>CALELC010000062.1 GCA_937904535.1 uncultured Planctomycetaceae bacterium | reverse complement strand
CTCGCAGGTTGCCAAAAGCGACTGCTCAAACGCTGCCATTCTCCGCGGACTGCTACCGACGACAGGGCGGTGTTCGAAGCAGGACGCCGTTATCAGGTAAATCCCAGGCTCGCAACCATAGTGCGGCGGGCTATGCCAGGGCAGTTGCTGGCTGCGGCGATAACTGAGCACCTCGGCACGCTGTTCGTCGCACATGTGCCGCCAGCGATACATGCCATGTTGAGACATGCTGCAACTCGCATACAAGATACGTTGGAGTTCAGCCTTCAGGCTGACAGCATTCGCCGCGGCACCCATTTAATTCTACGGGCTGGATCTGGCAGGCTGAAGCCTGGACTCCAACACTGAAACCCAAATGCGGCAGGCTGAAGCCTGGACTCCAACGCTGAAACCCACACGGCGCAGCCTGAAGGCTGGACTCCAACGTTTGTTATGCTGCGTTTTTTTGGAATCGCGAGTGACGAAGACGATCAGCAGAACGCCGGACGAGCAAACCGAGTGGGCGCGGCGATCGCACCGCGAGCGCTGCCGCATCGTGGCAAGTGTGCAGCGCCAGATCGTAGACAGCGCCGAACGCTTGATCGAAGCCTGCACCACTCCGCAGCGGTCGGATCCGGTCGAAACGCTCTCCGCGGAACTGCTGCCGCTGTGTGCCGCCTTGAAGTACATCGGCCAGCGCGGTCCCAAGTTGCTGCGACCCAAGAAGCTTGGAACTTGGGGACGCCCCCTATGGCTATGGGGCGTGCGCAGCGAAGTTCACCGCGTACCGCTGGGCGAGGTGCTGATCCTCGCGGCTTGGAATTACCCGCTGCTGTTACCGGGGGTGCAGGCGGCACAGGCGTTGGCTGCCGGCAACTCAGTGTGGCTCAAACCGGCATCCGGCTGTGAAAAAGCCACCGAGTTGCTCACTGCCGCATTTCATCGCGGTGGCGTTCCCGAAACCGCCCTCCGCCTGCTGCCGACGGCTCCGGAAGCTGCGACCGAGCGGATCGAGCAGGGCGTCGACCTCGTGGTTCTGACCGGCAGCGCGAGAACCGGTCGCAGCGTGATGACGCAGTGCGCCTCCACCCTCACGCCAACGATCATGGAGCTCAGCGGCTGTGACGCCCTGATCGTCGGTCCCGGAGCTGATCTCCAACGAGTCGCTGACGCTGTCGCATTTGGACTGACGTTCAATGGCGGGGCAACCTGCATCGGTCCGCGGCGGATCATCGTCCACCCACAGCAGCACCGCTCGCTCACCGAACATCTCCGAGCGCGATTTGCTGACGCGGGGGCTCAAGTGGTCCATCCTTCGGCTCGGTCCGCGGCTCACGAGATGATCGCCGACGCCTTTGCTCGAGGCGGTGTCGATCTGCTGGCCGCCGGCTCCGACTCGCTGCACTTCACGCCAGAGCAGATGCGGCCGACGATCATCGACGGCGCAGCGGCGGATTGGCCGATTGCGTCGGCTGTCGTGTTTGCTCCGGTGGCAACTCTCTTGCAGTCCCACCATGATGAACAGACGATTCAACTCGTTAACGGCTGCCGATATCGTTTGGCCGCCGCCCTGTTCGGTGACGGGAACTGGGCACGCGAGTTGGCAGAGCGGCTGGATGTCGGGCATGTGTCAATCAACGATCTGATTGTGCCGACTGCCGATCCGCGAGTTCCGTTCGGTGGTTGTGGGGACAGTGGGTTTGGCGTCACCCGTGGGGCTGAGGGATTGTTGGCGATGACGCGACCGAAGGTGATCGCGCAGCACCACGGGCGGCTGTACTTGCATCTGCGTCCGCGGCAAGCAGCGGATGCGGCGCGATTGATGCAGGCGCTGAAGTGGCTACATGGGCGGTAGAACTCTGCCTGGTGCCAGAGAGGTGGCTCGCTCGGCGAGCGAAGCTACCGGGGAAACACCGACCGACGGAGCGGTCGGCGACCTAGGTGG
>CALELC010000061.1 GCA_937904535.1 uncultured Planctomycetaceae bacterium | reverse complement strand
TCGAAGACCAGCACACCCGCTACACCGAAGCCGCGATTGCGATCACCCGCCAAGCGGTGGCCGACGCGAACCCTCGCCGCTGATCAAGCCCAAGGTCACCAATCGCCAAGGTCGCCGACCGCCAAAGTCGGAGCAAGCAACCTACGGTTCGACCGGCGGAGCGGTTGACCACCTGGGGCATCCGAGCCGCTTAACCACGCAGCAGCCGTGCGGCGTCGGCGGCAAAGTACGTCAGCACCGCATCGGCGCCAGCGCGTTTGAACGCCAGCAAGCTTTCGAGCATCACCGCGTCGCGGTTAAGCCAACCGCGCTCGGCCGCAGCCGCCAACATCGCGTACTCGCCGCTGACCTGATAGGCGAACACCGGCACCGCAAAGGCATCTTTGACGCGGCGGACGATGTCCAGATACGGCATCCCCGGTTTGACCATCACGATGTCCGCACCTTCGCGCAGGTCGAGCGCCACTTCGTGCAGTGCTTCATCGCTGGCCGCCGGATCCTGTTGATAGGTTTTCTTGTCGCCGCCACCGAGATTCGCGGCTGAACCGACCGCATCCCGAAATGGCCCGTAGAACGCGCTGGCATACTTCGCTGCATAAGACAGGATCTGCACGTTGTGCAGTCCTTGCTGCTCCAGCGCCTGACGGATCGCCCCCACGCGTCCATCCATCATGTCGCTCGGGGCCACGACATCGCAGCCCGCTTGAGCCTGCACAATCGCTTGTTGGCACAGCACCTCGACCGTTTCGTCGTTGATCACATAGCCGTCGCGCAGCAGTCCGTCCTGTCCATGGCTGCTGTACGGATCCAGCGCCACGTCACAAACAACCCCCACGGCATCACCGACTTCTTGCTTGATCGCCCGCACGCTGCGGCAGATCAAGTTCTCTGGGTTCACCGCTTCAGCAGCATCGGCTGTCTTCAGTTTTGGGTCCGTCGCGGGGAACACCGCGATGGCGGGAATGCCGAGCTCAGCCGCCTCGGCCGCCGCTTGCCGCAATGGATCAGCTCCTAGCCGATTGACGCCCGGTAGGCTCGCGATCGGCTCCGTACCGCTTGGCTGATCGATGACAAACAACGGCCAGATCAGGTCGTTAACACTCAGTTGGTTTTCTTGCACCAGTCGCCGCGACCAATCATGTCGCCGCACTCGGCGAAGACGAACATCAGGAAAACGACCTCGGGACGGAGTGAACATAGGTTGGGTGATCGTTGATGGTTGTAAGTGGTTGGTGGGTGACAGCAGCGAAGCGGTAGCCGACTGCTTGCCTTCAACCGTAGCTTGCAGGTTTAGCCACCTTTGGCAAGGCGGGCGAGCGGACGTTGCTCTGCCGGTCGATCTGACGGCTCCGCCCCAAGGGCGAGGTCGCTGTACGCAAGTCTGGCCGGCTGCTCCGCCGGTTAGAGTCCCCGAATACAGATCAACCGTCGCAGATCGACCGGCGGAGCGGTCGACCACCTGGGGCCTCGCAGCGAGTGCACCTGCAAAGGCTTCCCGGGTTACGCTTCCAGCTTCGTCAGCGCGGGGAGCATCTGCCGCACGCGTTCGACATCCTCCGGCGTCAGCCCCAGCCGCGTGATGATCAGCGTGCGAAGCTTCTGCAGTGACTTGAGTTGCTGCAGCCCCTCGGCCGTAACCGAGGTACCGCCGAGATGCAAAAAGGACAACTCAGACATTTCGGCGATCACGGCCAGTGACGCGTCGGTGATTCCGCTGACATTGTCCAGATTCAGCGACGTCAGCGCGCGTTTGCCACGCAGCGATTCGATCCCTTGATCATCAACCGGCGTGAGCCACAAATTGAGTTGTGTAAGCGCAGGCATTGCGGCCACCGCTGGCATCCCGGCATTGCCAAACGCGGTCTCGCTCAGGTCCAGTTCCGTTACCCGGTTCATTTGTCTCAGCGCGGCGGCATTCTCCCCGGTCACACCGGTACCGCGCAGACGCAATTTTTCCAGCGCCGGCAGCTCAGCCAGCGCGGCAAGTGAGGCATCGCTCACCGCTCGGCTGCCAAACAGATTCACTTCCTTTAGTTTCGGCAACTTCGCCAATACCTCGACGCCGCGATCGGTGACCTCGGTCTGCTGCAGCAGCACAGCAGCTAAGTCACTCAGACCAGCGAGTTGCTGGACGGATTCATCGTTGATCGCCGGCCCGCTGAGCCGCAGATTGCGCAAGCTTTTCAGCGATCCGATCGAAGCCAAGGCAGCACTGGTCAACCGCTCGCAACCGACGGCGTCGAGCAGTTCCAATCGGGAGCCAGCCGCCAGGCGTGCCAGCGCAGCATCGTCGATGTCGCTGCCGGCAACCCGCAGGCGGCGCAGCGCTGGGTTGTTGACCACAGCGTCGATCTGCTCGGACGAGAGACTTTGGTTACGAAGGTCGACTTCGACCTCAGCAGCCCCAGCCGCACTTCGCTGAGAGACGTTTTCCTGCACTGGTGCATTCGATTCGGCGGGGGTGGGCGTTTGCTCCGCCGCCTGCCGTTCGCTGCGGCCGCAACCGCTGAGTCCGAGGGCGACCACCGCGGTGACGGATAGCACCATTAACCCGGGAAAACGCTGGCAGCCTGACATACAACGTCCAGTAATCCGACGGAAATTACGAGTGATGATTAGCTGTTGGTGAGTTGCTGCTTGATCGCCTCAACGACCGCTTCGTCCGTCGGTTTGGAGCGGGGCGAAAAGCGATTCACCACTTTGCCGTCACGGCCGATCAGGAATTTTTCAAAGTTCCAGCTGATCTTGCCACTGCCGACCGGCTGAGCTTCTTGAGCCGTGAGGTGTTTGTACAGCGGTGCA
>CALELC010000060.1 GCA_937904535.1 uncultured Planctomycetaceae bacterium | reverse complement strand
ACACTTCGTCGGCCGCCGCCGTGTTCGTGTTGTTCGAGGACTTTGACAAACGGACCGGTGCGAACCTCAACGCGAACAGTATCATCGCGGACCTCCGCGCCCGGACGGCCCAGGTCAACGAAGCTCAAGTGGTGGTGATTCCGCCGCCTCCTGTTCCCGGTATCGGGACCGGCGGTGGTTTCAAGATGCAGGTCCAGGATCGAAGTGGGGTCGGCCTGCAGGAGTTGCAGCGGGTGGCTCAGCAACTGGCCGGTGCGGCCAACCAACAACCGGGGCTCGTGCAGGTCTACTCGACGTTTACCGCCAACACGCCGCAGCTGTATGCCGACATCGACCGCACCAAGGTGCGGATGCTCGACGTGCCGATCAGCAACGTGATGGAGACGCTGCAGGTCTATCTCGGATCGGTCTACGTCAACGACTTCAACTTCCTCGGACGCACCTTCCGAGTGACGGCTCAAGCCGAATCGCAGTTCCGCGACGACGTCGAAGATTTGATGAAACTGCGAACCCGCAGCGCCAGCGGCGCTTTGGTGCCGATGGGCTCGGTTGTCGATGTCCGCCGGATCACGGCTCCCGACCGCGTCGTTCGTTACAACCTGTATCCCGCGGCCGACGTCAGCGGAGCGACGCTTCCAGGGTTCAGCACCGGCGAGGCGCTGGCGACAATGGAACAGCTAGCCGCCGAGATGTTGCCGCGAGGAATCGAATTCGAATGGACCGACTTGGCTTATGAGGAAAGCCAACAAAAGGACACCGCCGGCTTTATCGTGGTGCTTTGTGTGCTGTTCGTGTTCCTCGGTTTGTCCGCACAGTACGAAAGCTGGCTGTTGCCGCTGGCGGTGATTCTGATCGTGCCAATGGCGATCCTTTGTGCTCTCGCCGGGATCTGGTTCCGTGGGATGGACAACAACATCCTGACGCAAATCGGCTTTGTGGTGCTCGTCGGTCTGGCCTGTAAGAACGCGATTCTGATCGTCGAATTTGCCAAGCAACAGGAAGACGAAGGCAAGAGCCGGTTCGAAGCGGCTGTGGAAGCTTGCCGGCTGCGACTGCGGCCGGTGTTGATGACAGCCTTTTCGTTCATCCTCGGCGTGGTGCCGCTGGTGATCGCCACGGGTGCCGGTGCAGAAATGCGTCAGGCCCTGGGTACCGCGGTGTTTAGCGGCATGTTGGGTGTGACCCTGTTCGGTCTGCTGCTGACGCCCGTGTTCTACGTGGTGCTGCGTCGGTTTAGCCGCCGTCCGCGAGTGGAATACGAAGTCATTCCTGCGGCACCACAACCGGAGGTCGTCCAACCGGCCTCTTAAGCTGTTGGGACTAAAGTGCCGGGGCCTGACGGCCCCGGCCGTGATTGCTGTGGGCCGCTCGGCCTACAGGTTGAGCCGCTAGCTCCGCGCTAACCGCCGGAGCACTTCGATTCCACGGTGCAGCGTTTCATCGCTGGCGGCGTAGCTGATCCGGAAGTGTGTGTCGTGGCTGCTGAAGATATTGCCGGGAATAATTAGCAGTTCGTTCTCGATCGCGCGGGCCACAAACTCACTGCCGGTGCCACGCGGCGACTTGGGGAACGCATAGAACGCGCCGCTCGGCCGCATCAACTCAAAATCATCTGCCAGCCCCTCGACAATCAAATCGCGCTTGCGGCGATAGTCGGCGACATGGTCTGACAGGTCGACATCCAGTGCCCGCAGCGCTGCCCACTGTGCCGGTTGCGGCGCGCACACGAATGTGTACTGCTGCATCTTGGTCATCGCCGCGATGATTTCAGCCGGCCCGTGGATGTAGCCCACTCGCCAGCCGGTCATTGCATGGCTTTTGCTAAACCCGTCGATCACGATCGTCTGATCATTGAACTGCGCGGGAGAAACAAACGGTTCGTCGTACTGGAACTGGCTGTAGATTTCGTCGGACACCAGCGCCACGTTTCGTTCCCGCGCCAGCAGCGCCAACTCGCGCATCTCGGTTTCGCCGGCGGTAATCCCCGAGGGATTGGCGGGACTGTTGACGAGAATCAGCTTCGTGCGGTCGGTGATCGCATCGGCGACGCGCTGCACATCGATTTTGAAATCGGGATAGGTATCGATCACCACCGGCACACCACCGGCGAGCTTAACCAGCGCCGGATACATGACGAAGTAGGGATCAAAAAAGATCACTTCGTCGCCCGGATTCACCATGGCCAGCATGCTCAGCAGCAACCCACCACTGGTCCCGCTGGTGATCAGCACCTCGCGATCGGTGTGCCCGTATCGCTGCTGTAGGTCGTCGCTCAGGCGACTGCGCAGCGGAGCGATGCCCTGGGTTTGTGAATAGGCATTTTTGCGACTGCGGATCGCCTCGACGCAGGCATCCTGCACATCCAGCGGCACATCAAAATCCGGTTGGCCGATCGATAGGTTGATCGGATTCTTCATTTTCGCGGCCAGGTCAAAGACCTTGCGGATTCCGCTGGAGTCAAACGATGCGGTACGATCTGCGATCCAGTTACTCATAATGCTCACATGGGGATGGAAATGCCGGTGGGCAAGTATTGTTGGAGGCAAAGGCGTTGGCGAAAACCCGTCTGGTCGAACCGGTGATCCGTTTCGTGGCGATCATCACGCGCGAGGAAGCCGTGCTCCGCTGGGCACGCGCGCGGATCGAATCGCAATGGGGCGAGATCTGCGAAGTTTCACCTCCACTGCCGTTTGAGGCCGGCGGTTATTACAGCGACGAGATGGGGACGGGGCTCCGCAAAATCCTTGTCGCTATTGAGCATGTCACAGAGCCAGGCGGACTGGCGGAGTGGAAAATCGAAACCAATCGCTGGGAATTGGAAGCCGCAGCCGAGTTTCCGGGTGATCAAGTGCGCCCGCTGAACCTCGACCCCGGCTACATCACTCAGGCCAAGTTGGTCCTGGCCACGGTCAAGGATCGGGATCATCGCCTGTACCTGCGCGATGGGATCTTCGCCGAAGTCACGCTCAACTACGTTGGTGGCCGTTGGGTCCACCACCGCTGGACCTATCCCGATTATCGCACCGAAGACGTCGCCGAGTTTGCCACGAGCTGTCGCAACCGCTTACGAACTCACCTGCGCGACTCCGGCGCGTTTC
>CALELC010000059.1 GCA_937904535.1 uncultured Planctomycetaceae bacterium | reverse complement strand
CCTACCTGCCAATCCAGTCTCCCGCTGCAGCCTGGCCCCAAGCGACTCCCCGATCGCCGCCAGCGGCTATAAAGTGGCTGGCACCAATTGATAGGCACCAATTGATACACTCTCGGCTCAGCGGAACACGCGCCGCTGGGCGTTATGTCTCACTTGTCCGCTGCCGGACTTTCGGCAGCGCCTGCACCTCCGTTGCAGCGGCAAAACCGGGGCGGCGACGCGGTTAGGGGGCTATGCCGCCTAGATCACGGCAGCGACAACTTTGGGTTAAGCTAAGCAGCCAAGCGTTTGCCACTTGGCCCAGCGGTCTTTGCTCGTTGTCTCTCGCCCAAATCCAACTACCTCATGCTCGGTCCGGTCTTTAACCGCGAAGCCGTGGTCGCTCCCAAGCGACCACAGACTTATTTGGCGCGGTCCATCTACGTGCTCGCCCTGTTCGTTCTGCTCAGCACCGGGTATCTGGTGCTGGCCGGCACGCGGGCGCTGACTTCGGCGAGTGACTTAGCGCGGTTTGGCAGCGCGATGTTCGCGCTGCTGGCCCCGCTGCAACTGATCGTGCTGACCTCTTTGGCAGCCGTCGGCTCGGCCAGCAGCGTGGCTCAGGAAAAGGACCGCCGCACGCTGCTGTTGCTGCTGATGACTCGGCTTAGCGGCGGAGAAATCGTGGTCGGGAAGGCCGGCGCCAGCCTGCTTGCACCGCTGTCGATGTTGCTGGCAGCGTTGCCACTGTTCCTCAGCTTGCCGCTGCTGGGCGGCGTGGCCGTCAGCCAAGTCATTGCGGTGTATGCGGTCACCGCAGTCAGCGTGCTGCTGGCAGCGGCGGTCGGAACGGTGGTTGGCCTGTGGCGAGAAAAAACCTTCCAGGCGATCGCGACGACCGTGCTGGTGCTGACGCTGTACGTGGTTGCTCTGGAGCTTGCGGCCGCAGGCTTGCTGGGCGATGCGGTGGCCGGAGCGGCGATCTGTCTGAGCCCGCTGGCTGCGATCAATGATGGACTGAGTCCGTTTGCCACGCGGACGCTCGCGGGCCTGCCGCAGGCAACGGTTTACAGCCTCGCCACCCTTGGGGTGGCAGTGCTGCTGGTGGTCTGGGGAATTGCGAAGGTCCGGGTGTGGAACCCATCGCGGGAAGTCCAACTACGTGCCCCTGAACCGGAAACCGGCGAAGATTTGCGCGAGCTGTTGGCCGGTTCGCAAGCCGCCGCCGAGGCGCCGCAGGCTGCCACTGCGATCAACTGGAAAGTCCGTGCTCCGCGGCGAGTGTGGAATAATCCGGTGCTGTGGCGAGAGATCTGCACCTGGGCCTACGGCCGCAAAGTGATCCTGGTGCGGTTGGCGTTCATCGCCCTGTTCGCCGTCGCCGCGGCGACGATTTATTCCAGCATCCGCAGCGGTGAGGCGTTGCGGCGGTTTGATCCCGGCGAAAACGTGCTGCCGGTGGCGACCATCCCAGTGGCAGCGATCGCGGTGATTTCGCTGGTGCTCGTCAATGCCTTGGCCGTCAATTCGCTCACGAGCGAGCGAGACGGGCTGGCGTTGGACCTGCTGCTGGTTACCGACATCAGCCCCTCGGAGTTCATCTTCGGCAAGCTGCTCGGGGTGCTGTATGTCACCAAGGAGATGATTCTGTTGCCATTGGGCCTCGTGCTGTACCTGGGGATGAGCGGTGCGATGACCTGGGAGAACACGCTGTTTGCCATCATCGGGGCGGTGCAGCTGTATGTGTTCGTCACGGTGCTGGGTATCCACACCGGACTGCACTATTCAGCGGGCCGCACGGCGACCCTGGTGAGCCTGGGAACCGTGTTTTTCCTCTGCATCGGCATCGCCACCTGCATGGTGATCATGGTCAGCTTCCGCGGGGCGTTCCAACTACAACTGGCACCCTTTTTGGCGATGATTCTCGGCGGCGGGGCGGCGTTGTTCGCAGCGCTCGGCTGGCGCAATCCTTCGTCGGCGATCTTTGCCGCCTCCTTTTTGCTGCCGTTGATCACGTTCTACGCGATCACTCAGTTCTTGCTGCAGCGCGATCAGTTGTTTGTGATCTTCACCGTACTGGCCGGCTATGGATTTACGACCGCGGCAATGCTGGTGCCGGCGCTGAGCGAGTTCGACGTGTCGCTGGACCGCGACCGCGGCGCCGGTGGAGAAGCCGCGTGATCGAGCACGCCGAGTGATCGTCGTGCGGGAGCGTTATTTGGAGTTCTGCAGGATCCAGTAGATCTGAGCGATCGTTTCCGCTCGGTCCTGCTCGGACGCGGGCATTGCCTTCAACAGGGTTTCGACACGGTTGAGCTGCTCATGATCGACGTCGCGGTAACCTGCGGCATAAAACGCATGCAGCAGTTGCTGATCGCTGTTCGAGATCGAATCGAGCCAGCCGCCACGTAAGGCTTCGCGATCAGCGAGCCACTGCCTCCA
>CALELC010000058.1 GCA_937904535.1 uncultured Planctomycetaceae bacterium | reverse complement strand
ACCTGGGCGCCGATGCGAATGTCGAAGTTCCGCGCGGCGCGCTCACTTTGGGTAATCAGGTCATGGCGATGTTCGGTGTGCCCGAAGAACCGCGCAGCGATGTTCTGAAATCGCGACTGGCTGCAGGAACTGTCGTTCCACAAGAACATCTCCAGCAAATGCACCAGTTCGTGCTCGCAAACCCGCTGCATCGCTTCGAGGCGATTGCCACACCGCAGGCCGGTCACGGTCACCGGACGGTCCACGTCGTCAAAAGCCTGGAACAGCAGGGTCGAGGACAGGATCATTTCGAACTGCCGCGTATCTTGCCGGGTGCGGCGCTGCACATCGGTGAGTTTCTTACTGGCCCGATCGGGGTAATGAGTTACCAATTTTCCAGCAATGCGGGTCATGCGAGAAGAGATGCCGAATCGAACTCGCTCGCGGCCGATCAACGCCAACAATTTGGAATCAAAAAACTCCCGGTCATAAAGCATTGCCATCCGCCGCAAGTCATCGCTGTCGAGTCGCGTGAAATTGGACGATTCCATCGAACGACTCAACTGCAGGACTTCAGCGTGAATCCGGCGTTGCCGCATGCGCACTTCCTCCAGCGGAATCTGACTTTCCAGCACGCTGGTCGCAATTCGTCGAGCCGCCTGG
Source organism: uncultured Planctomycetaceae bacterium (assembly GCA_937904535.1). Lineage (GTDB taxonomy): Bacteria > Planctomycetota > Planctomycetia > Pirellulales > Pirellulaceae > UBA6163. Next base: position 1,985 of record CALELC010000058.1, on the reverse strand, counting down.
TGAGATTCGGCCGACGATTGCAGCACAGCGTCTTGAAATCCGCCAGTGAAGTTGTTTGGCGAATAGTTCACTATGCGACGCTCCATGCGTTAAAGTAGAACCATCTTGCGGGATCGTCCGGACAGGCAGACTTGTCCGTTTCCGGCATCATCGTAACACCTTTCCTGCCCACACTGACACGTTGCCATTCAAGCGGACACGCTGACCAGGGGGCATCCTTTCCTGCCTCGGAGTCCTTCGTCACTATGACCGAACCCAGACCGACCGATCGTCGCACCTTCCTCCAGCAAGCAGCAACCGCAACCGCGGGAGCTGCCGCCGTAACCGCCATGGCCCGTCCTGCTGCCGCCGTCGATTCCAAAGCTGTCCATCAAGGTGGCGGGGATGTCATCCGTGTGGGCCTCGTCGGCTGTGGTGGACGCGGCAACGGTGCGGCAATCAACGCTATGAACGCCGGCCCCGATGTGCGGATCGTCGCCATCGGTGACCTGTTCGAAGACTCCATCAAGATCAGCCGTCAGTCGTTGGCCAAGCAGCGTCCCGACCAATTTGTCGTCGACGACGATCATGTGTTCACAGGCTTCGACTGTTACAAAAAGGTCATCAATAGCGATATCGACGTGGTGTTGCTCGCTTCGCCACCGCACTACCGCCCAGCGCAGATTGAAGAAGCTGTAGCGGCTGGCAAGCACATCTTCGCCGAAAAGCCGATCGCCACCGATCCGGCGGGTGTTCGCCGCGTGATGGCGGCCTGCGAACAAGCCGATGCGAAAGGACTCAACGTCGTCAGCGGTCTCTGCTGGCGCTATGACGAAGGGGTTCGTCAAACCGTTGGCCGGATTCACGATGGCGCCATTGGCAACATCGTTTCGACGACTGCCAACTACCTCACCTCACCGATTTGGATTCGTCCCCGCAAGCCGGGCGAGAGCGAGATGTCCTACCAGTGTCGCAACTGGTACTACTTCACCTGGCTCTCGGGCGACCACTACGTCGAGCAGTTCATCCACAGCCTCGACAAGGCGATGTGGCTGCGACACGACGAGCCACCGGTCAAGGCTTACGGCATGGGCGGTCGGCAACTCCGCAGCGACGCGACCCAAGGCAACATCTACGACCACTTTGCAGTCGTGTATGAATGGGCCGATGGTTCCAAGACTCACGCCTACACGCGTCAGTTCCCCCGCAGCTTCACGCAGACCGAGGACTTCGTCTCCGGTACGCAAGGCTCGGCCAAGCTGTTGGCTCATGAGATCGCAGGGGAAAGCCGCTGGAAGTTCACCGGCGACAAGATCAACATGTACGACCAGGAACACGTCGAGCTGTTCCAAGCGATTCGCGGACAACGGCCGCGGATCAACAACGGCATGTACATGTGCCGCAGCACCATGATGGCGATCATGGGCCGCGAAGTCTGCTACTCCGGTGCGGAATTGACTTACGAACAGGTCGCCACCAGCCCGCAGGACCTCGGTCCTAAGGAATACAGCTGGGACCAAGAAGTGACGGCCGAAGTCGCACAGCCCGGCCAGTACAAGTTCCCGCTCGCTTAATCGAGCTGAACGGCGAACGTCATGGTCGCTTGCGGTGTTAACCGCAAGCGACTTTTTTGTCTTCTCTCTCAACTGCAGGGCCTCGCGATGCGTGCCAGCCTCTCGTCACGTCTGCCTCGAACGTTACGGCTCTGTGGATGCGGGATGGTGCTCCTTTCTTCGGGCTGCTTGGGTTCGCTGGATAAGGAGCCAGCCTCGCAAGCGGCGACGGCGAGCGATCAGGCAACGGCCGCGGTTAGCGCTGACGAGGCGACGCCGCGAGAAACCATCAACCAGACAACGCAGAACGTGTTGTCGCTCGACGAAGCTCTCGCTTCAGGCGGCGAGAAAGCCGCTTCAGAAATCACTTCGACCAACCCGCTCCTGCAATCAGCGGACGCCTACCGCACCAGCGTCGCCAAAGTCAGCGCCTTGGCGGTCCATCAGGCGATT
>CALELC010000057.1 GCA_937904535.1 uncultured Planctomycetaceae bacterium | reverse complement strand
AGCGTCCAACCTCTCGCGGAGACCAGGCGGTCCTCAACCGTATCGCGCGGCGGAACTGCCGCGAGGTGCAGCGACGGCACGTCAACGGTCGGCAGGTCTTTCAGACTATGCACGGCAACATCGGCGTCGCCATCGAGCAGCGCCTGCTGAATCCGTTTGGTAAACAATCCCACGCCGCTGGTGGAGGTAATCGGCCGCAGATCGTGGTCGCCTTCACTTGTCAGCGGCACCAGTTCGCAGCGATATCCGAGTGCGCGTAACTGGGCGGCAACCCACTCGGCTTGCCATAAGGCCAGCGGACTTTTGCGTGTTGCCAGTCGGATCGGGGAGGTTTCAGTCATTTGAGAGAGATTAACGAAAGCCGTCTGGATGTCCAAGGCTGGAGGACCGCCAGGCGGGGTGATGGGATATACTCCGTTTAGTAAAGCGTCAGCTTCGGCTATCTCGTTTCGAGAGCCGGAATCAAGCATGCGAACCGGCCCTCAGGCCGCCGACGGCAATTGATCTCTGCCTCCTTAACCTATTCCCCCGGATCATGATGTTCGGACTCCGGCTTGGCTTTGACTATCCCGCCTATCTATGGCTGCTCGGTTTGCTGCCGCTGTTGTGGTGGTTCGGCTTTCGACAGCTCGCCGCCTTGGGGCGTGTACGCCGCACGATTGCGTTGCTGTTTCGTACAGCCGTCGTCACGCTCATCGTCGCCGCGCTTGCCGGTGTGCAGGTCGTGTGGATCAGCGATCGAATCAGTGTGATTTACTTGCTCGACCAGTCGGACAGCATTCCGGCAGCCCGGCGGCGTCAGATGCTCGATTACGCAATTGCGAGCGTCAATCAGCATCGTAGTCGGCCACGGGAGGACCGCGCCGGTCTGGTTGTATTTGGCCGTGAAGCTTCGATTGAGATTCCGCCTTTTGATGATGACATCCCGCCGCTGCGGCGACTGGACAGTTATCTCGGGCGGACCGACTCCACCAATCTCGAAGCAGCACTGAAGCTCGCTCAAGCGGCGATGCCAGAGGACTCTCGCCGCCGGATTGTGATTCTCACCGACGGCAACGAAACGCTGGGCGATGCGCAGTCGGTGGTGATGCGCCTGGCGGAATCGGGCATCGGCGTCGACGTGGTGCCGGTCCCGGTTGCGGTCGCGGCCGAAGTGCTGGTCGAGAAGATCGACTTGCCAACGGACATCCGCCGCGGCCAGCCATTTGAGGCGCGCGTGGTGCTGACGAACTATGCCGATGAGGAGCGTGCTGAACCGGTCAGTGGTCGGCTGAGCGTGACTCGGCGAATCGGCGGCGAAGATCAGTTGCTGCTCGATGAACCGGTGCAATTGCAGCCCGGTCGAAATGTGTTTCCGCTGCGGCACCAGATCGACGAGCCCGCTCCGTACACCTATGAAGCGAAGTTCGTACCGGATTCTGAAGACGACGATGCCATCGTCCAGAACAACACGGCCCTCGCCTACACCTATGTTCGCGGTCAAGGCCGGGTGCTGCTGATCGAGCCTTGGGAATCTCCCGGTAGCTTCAAGTTGATGACCGATCAACTCCGCAAAGCTGACATCGAGGTGGTCGTGCAGCCGAGCAATGCCCTGTTTGGCTCGATCGCGGAACTGCAGGCGTACGATGCGGTGATCCTGGCCGGAGTCCCGCGGACCAGTGGCGACTCGTCCGAGTCAATCACCAGTTTTTCGGACGAGCAGATCGAAATGCTGGTCCGTAACACCCAACAACTCGGCTGCGGCCTGTTGATGATCGGTGGTCCCGAAGCGTTCGGTGCTGGTGGCTGGACGGGAACCCAGCTAGAGGAAGCGATGCCGGTCAATTTCCGCATCCGCAACACCAAGGTGCAGGCGGTCGGGGCGTTGGCGCTGATTATGCACGCCTCGGAAATGGCTCAAGGCAATCACTGGCAGAAGGTCGTCGCTCGTTCAGCCGTCGAACAACTGGGGCATGCAGACTACGCCGGCGTGTTGCACTGGTCATTCAACGGTGATGCGTGGTTGTGGGGCGGGGCGCAGGGGCTGCTCGAGGTCGGTCCCAATCGCAAAGCAATGTTGGCCCAGATTGGCCGAATGACGCCTGGCGACATGCCGCAGTTTGATCCGGCGATGCGGATGGCGGTCCGCGGATTGGCCGCCGCTCCGGCGTCGATGCGACACTGCATCATCATCAGTGACGGTGATCCTTCGGATCCCTCACCAGGCACGATTCAGGCGTTCAAGGATCGTCAGATCACGATCACGACAGTGGCCATCGCCTCTCACGGTCCTGCCGAAAGTCAGCGTCTGCAATCGATTGCGACGGCCACGGGTGGGAAGCACTACGTTGTCAACGATGGCCGGGCGTTGCCGAAGATTTACCAGCGAGAGGCGCGGCGCGTGTCGCGTCCGCTCGTATTCGAGCCGCCGGGCGGGGTATCGCCACAAGTGGTTTACCCGCATTCGTTGCTGGACGGCATCGATCGACAATTGCCTCCGATCGGCGGATTTGTGCTGACGGAAGTCAAGGACAATCCCCTTGCTCAAGTGCTGATCCAGTCGCCTCAACCCGAGTCACCGGAGAACGCCAGTGTGTTGGCGGTCTGGACCTATGGTCTTGGGCGGACAGCCGCGCTGACAACGGACGCGGGGCAGCGCTGGGCAACTCCGTGGACCCAGTGGGCCGGCTACGACAAGTTCTATTCGCAGTTAGTCCGCTGGTTGATGCGTCCAACCGGCGATACCGGCAAGTTCACGATCGCCACGCAGGTCCGGGACGACGAAGTGCAAGTCGTCGTCACGGCATTGGACCAAGACGACGAGTTTTTGAATTTTCTGCAGATGAACGCGTCGGTGCTGGATCCAAACCTTAAACCGGTGCCGCTGCAGATGCGTCAGACAGCGCCCGGACGATACGTCGGCACCTTCCCAGCCGACGCGGCGGGGAACTTCTTTGTCAATGTTGTTCCGCAGGCCGGCGCTGTTCCGTTGACCACCGGCGTCACCGTCCCTTACAGCGACGAATACCGGATCCGCGAGACAAACGAAAACCTGCTGCGCACTCTTGCCGCGGCGACACCGCGCGGCGGTGAGGCGGGCGGGGGTTACCCGCCGCTGGATGCGACGGATCCCGCGATCGCCGCTGAGGGAGCCAATCCCTTTCGCGGTGGCTTGGCCAGCGCGCGGTCGATCCGCGACATCTGGCCGTGGGCAGTGTTGGTCGGGTGCTGCTTGTTCCTGGGCGACGTGTTCGTGCGCCGCGTTGCCATCGGCATGGGCTGGGTCTCGACCGCCTGGGATGCAATTTTCGGTGGCAAGCAGCAGTCGAGCGAAGTGGCGATGCGACTCGATACGCTGCGGGCGACGAAGAGCCGGGTCAGCGATTCGCTGCAGCGTGGTTCAGCGCGCTATGAGCCACTGCCCGGGAGCTCGGCATCAAGTCCGAGCGAGCTGGAGCAGTTGCCTCCGACGAGCGGAGCCCCGTCAGCGTCAGGCGCTGGCACAACTGGAGGCTTGGCGAAACCGCAAGCCGAAGAAAAGTCGTACACCGAGCGGTTGCTGGAAGCCAAACGGCGAGCACGAAAATAGTCAGCGCGGCTGCCATCGGCCGGCCGCTGCGGTTACGGAATGGTCACTTGGGCCCAGAAGGGGCGAACGCGATCGGCTCGTGTGCGGACGTCTTCCAATAGAAAATCAAGGCTGCCATCGAAGTTCAGGTTCACACTCCGCGAGCGATAACGAACGGTAATCGGTTCATCCATCCGCAGCCCCATCGACGGCTCCAGGCCGACCTTGAAGTTGTCGCTGGGACCTTGAGAAATCCGGATCTGGTTGCCATCTCCGACATTAGCGGCGATTTTGCCAGGACGCCGGTTCTCGGTCTGCTCCCACAAAAAGGGGTCGACCGCCACCGTGTCGAGCAACGAATTGAGTTCCAACCACCAAAAGAATTGATCGCCCCGACGCATGCTCGCTGCATCGATCGATTTGGGCGGCGCTTTGCGACGGAGCGTGGGCAACCGCATCCAGTCGAAATGATGATGGATCTCTTCGTAAAAATGTTCGGGGCCACGGCCGCGATACATCACCACCATCGCGTGATAACTCGGCTTCATGTAGCGATCGAGAATGTCGCCCATCCGGACCAGCGTCGGCGGCGAGCCGGTGATTTCGCCGAACACAAACCGCATCGGCACGTAGGCCCCGTTACTGCTGTAGAAGCGGACGTAGTTGGATGGCTCGCCGCCGATGTTGATCATCCCAGCCCACAAGTCGGGGTGGGATAAGGCGATGTCCCAGGCCGCCGTTCCTCCGTCCGCCAATCCAGTCAAAAACACTCGGTCAGCGTCGATCGACACACGCCGCATCGCATCCCGCAAGGCCGCTAATACCTCAGCATGTTCGCGCGGCGTCGACTCGTACTGACGTTGCCCAGGCCGCGTCCACGCTGGTGCGACGATCACGAACCCGTGTCGGGACGCCTGCCCCATCCGCATTTGGGTGCCGGTGCTGGCAACACCCGCCCAGTAGTCGAGTTGTCCTTCGGGCGGGCCGCCAATGGGGTGCAGCGCCACAATGCAGGGATAGGGCCGCAGAGGGTCGTATTCCGGTGGCAACTGAAGCACGTAGGCTCCCCGCTCCCGCCCGGTATGCTCGCCGGTCATCCGGTACATGCCGGGAATCTGCTCGTCCTGAGCCGCCTCGGGAAGTGGCAACGGCGGCTTCATCAGCGGCAGCATCTTGGCGAGGTAACTCGCATCAGCCCCTTCGATTCCACGCAGGTGATTGAGTATCGCCGTGCGCTCGGCTGGATCGGCACTCGCCAAGTACTCGCCCACGCGGTCGCGAACCTCGATCAGCGAAGTCGCCACCGACAGGTTCTGCATGCCAGAACCGGAACCGAGCAGCCAACCGCCGACCGCTAGCGCCACACGATTGTCCAGAGGCAAGGTGTCGACGCCACCCAGTCGCGCGTAATCGCTCAGCCGTGAGAGCGTATCGGGTGAAAGTGACTCGCTGATCTCGTCGGCCAGAGCCAGCAGCTTGTCCTGATTAAACTCCCCGCCGAGCGAACGAATCTGGGTTCGCAATTGCTCGACAAGACGCTGACCTTCGCTGCGTTTGCCCTGAATGGAATCGATCGCGTCCTGAACTTCGATCCCGGTGACCCGTGCCACGTCATTCAGCGGGAAGTTCTGCAGGATTTCCAGCGCAAGTTGATACTGTCCGGCATCGCGGCGCAGCCGCGCTTCGTCAAGCAGTTGAGTGCCTTGCCGTTGCGCAAGAACGCGCAACTGCGTTTCCAGGCGAGGCTGATCCGGAAAATCTTTGATAATCCGCTCCAGCTCGGCACGGGCTTCACCAAAGCGTTCGGCTTCGATGAAAAACCGTACCACTTCCAGCCGTTTGGTGTGATCCTGTTGGTCGACCCGCCGCTGAAATAGTGCTTGAAGCTGATCGTTGGGCAGCGCCGCGGTGGCCACCCGCATGTCCCACTGATAGGTCGGGTTCCCTTTCAGCGCCTCGACCCGCGCATACCGCGCGTTGATTTCGGTAATGCCCTGGATGATCGAAATTGGGCTGCCATCAGACCCGCGCACGTTGACGACTCGCTGGCCATGGTTGTTGAAGGGCGAAACCCCCAGCAATGGTCCAACCCCACCCACCGTGCGACCTCCGACGGGGACCGGCTGCCAAAACTCGAGCTTCTGCGCTAGGTCCTCCACCGGATTGACCTCGGCGACCATGCCGCTTTTGTGGAGATACGTGCGGCGCAGGCCGTCGTCAACCATCCAGATCGGCATCAACCGCGCTTCACCGCCGGCCGATGCAGCGGAGAAAGCATTCTGATTGAGCGACGGCAACTCGATTACCGAACCGCGGATCACGAGTCCCGATTGCAGACGAACCTGCTGCTCGGCGCGCGCAGCAACTCCTCCGCCGAGCAGAGCGGCGCAGCTGAGCAAGCCGAATACCAGCAGGCTGTCGAGACGCTTACCGACCACTAAAGAACTTCTTGAGCGCGTTGTCGGCAGCTTCGCGAGAATCGCCCGAGGCAGCTTTCTTCACTTCGATCGGCAGCTTACCAGGCTTCGATTTTTCCGGCCGCTGAAGTTTGCGAACGCCGGTGTCATCGGTCGACAGCTCACCGCTGTCTTCGTCCGCAGCACTCGCGGGCTCCACCGACTCGACGCGAAATTGCCGTGTATCCGGGTCAGAAAGCTTCCGCACGCGGTCGACCTGGTCGGCTTCGTCCAGCCACGCGGTGACGTCGATCGCTTCAAAACGGCTGCCGGTGTTGGATTCAACGGTCCGAGCCGCTGCTTCTCCAACGCTCGTGACTTCCGGTTTCTTTGCAGCCTGCAGGCCATGTTCAATCAGCACTTCGAAAGCGATCTTGCCGACGCGCAGTTGATCGCCAGACGAAAGCACCTTGGCCTTGTCCGTTGGCAGACGCTTTTCATTGACAAAAGTACCGTTGCGGCTGACCAAATCCTGGACCAGCAGCCGGTTGTCTCGGATAACAAGGATGCAGTGTTTGCGGCTGACCGACTCACTCTTCGGGCGTAAGTTACACGAGTCACCTCGACCAATCAGAAATTTCTCGCCGGAAACCGGAATCTCCACGCCTGCATGACTTCCCGTCATGACTTTCAACTTAACCTGCATCAATCACCCTCTCGTCGATCGTTTGCCGGGCCGTCAGAACATCTGCTGGATGGGTTGCCGCCGGCTAAAAAAGCCGCCGCGCAGAATAAAAATAAGAACAATGCCGGTCACAATTGTGACAGCAAATCCCGCAGCAATCCGACGTGACCAGTCGTCAAATGATCAAACTCAGTGGACATCGTTAGCATAACCAACTTCGGCAATCAAAAAAGAGCGATTTACCCTGGTTTGGGGTAATAGCTCACTTTGTCGAGGCACAAGGCGATTTTCCGGCACCTCTGAACCGGCCGCGGCACCTGTTAGCGCCGTAGCGTCCAATCCGGCGAGGCAAACTTGTCGCTAGCGATCCGATTTGCCGCCGCTTGTTCTTCGGCTGTCAACTCCGACTCGAGCCACTGAACCTTCAATAGCACAGCCAGTCGGTCGGCGACAACGCGAGCCGCTTCTTGGGCCGTAATCTTCTGATTACAGAGCTCAGCGATGCCTGGCAGCTGCGGCGCAGCAGGCGAAGCAGCAAGCAACAGGCTGCCGTGTTGCAGCAACCCCGCCTGGCCACGTCGCTGGGCACTGCCCAGTACCTTGTACTGATTGACGAGTAAATCTTCTTCCGTTCTTCGCTGAAAACAGAGAAAAGGTTCGCCCGGCGGAGCCACCGCCGGGGAATCAGCGAACCGAATCGCGTGCACACCGAGATCTGCCAGGCCAGCGACAAAGGCAGCGTGCACAGCTCGATAAAGTTCAGGAGCCGCGCCGACCGCTAGCCGCGAGGTTGGCACGGTCAGACTGTAGGTCAGCTCGCGGTCATGCACGATTGCCCCGCCACCGGTAGCACGGCGGACCAGCGGCAAGCAATGGCTCTGAGGATGCTCGCTCCGCTGGTGGTGCGACTGAAAGTAGCCCAGCGATAGGGTGGCGCTCCGCCAAGTGTAAAATCGCAGTGTCGGGCCACTCTCGACACCGGTGCAGGCGAGAATGGCCGCATCGACGGCCATGTTCTCTGCTGGCTCACCGGGACAGCTCCAGATTAAGCGTCCGGTTGCCGCAGGTTCAGCGCCGCGGAGATTCACTGCGGCTGCCAGCGGATGATGGGTCGCCGCGAGGCGGTCACATCGTCGGGGCGACTGATGCGTGTGCTGTGCGGCGCATCCTGAAGCAGTTCAGGCGATTCTTCGGTGATTCGGAACAGTGCTTCGGCGAATGCGTCGAGGGTTTCCTTGCTCTCGGTCTCCGTCGGCTCGACCATCACCGCCTCACCGATGACCAGCGGGAAGTAGACCGTCGGCGCATGAAAACCGTAGTCTAGAACTCGCTTGGCGAGGTCCATCGCCGAGATTCCCTTCTCTTTTTTCAGCCGCGAGGCACTGGCTACAAACTCGTGCATGCAGCGATCTCCATGCGGCACATCTAAGATGTGCTTGACGCGGCTGAGCAAGTAGTTGGCGCCCAAAACCGCGTCTTCACTCACCTGCCGCAGTCCTTCGCCGCCGTAGGTGCGGATGTAGCAATAGGCTCGTACCAACACGCCGACGTTGCCAAAGAAGCTTCGCACTCGCCCGATCGAATCGCCATCTCCGTGGTCTAGCCGATAAGTATCACCGTCGCGGACAACGATCGGACGCGGCAGAAACGGTGCCAGGAAATCGCGGACACAGATCGGTCCGGCACCGGGGCCACCACCGCCGTGCGGGCCGCTGAACGTCTTGTGCGGGTTGTAGTGCATGAGGTCAGCCCCGAAATCGCCAGGCCGGGCAATGCCGAGGATGGCGTTCATGTTGGCGCCGTCGAGATAGATCAATCCGCCTCGCTCGTGGACCAGATCAGTGATTTCGCGAATCTGCGAATCGAACAATCCGAGCGTGTTCGGATTGGTGAGCATAAAGACGGCGACTCGATCGTCCATCTTCGCGCGAAGGTCGTCGACGTCGACCAATCCATCAGCACGACTTTTGACCGTCCGCGTTTCATAGCCGACCATCGCGGCGCTTGCCGGGTTCGTCCCGTGAGCACTGTCAGCGGTCAGCACCACGGTCCGGTTCTCACCGCGTTGGCGGAAATACGCTGCCGCCACCATCAGCGCCGCCAATTCGCCGTGCGCTCCGGCAGCTGGTTGCAGCGAGACAGCGGGCAGGCCGCTGATCTCCGCCAACATTTCCTGCAATTCATACAGCAACTGCAGCAATCCCTGCACCGAGTTTTCGCTCTGCAGCGGATGGACTGCCGCCAGTCCGGGCAGCGACGCCAGCCGCTCGTTCCGCTTGGGGTTGTACTTCATCGTGCACGACCCCAGCGGATAGAAGTGCGTGTCAACGCTCATGTTGAGCGTCGACAGATTGACGAAGTGCCGCACGACTTCCCCTTCGGTCAGTTCCGGCAGCGCCGGCGGCGCAGCGGCCAACTGGTCCGCCGGCAGCAGTTCCTCGACCTCCGCAACCGGCAAATCGACCGGCGGCAGCGTGGTCGCTCGGCGACCGGGACGGCTGAGTTCAAAGATCAACTGCGTGGCTTGCGTGTTTCGCATAGAAAGTCAAAGGGAACGAAGCGGATAGATGACGGATGGTGCTCTGCCGGCGGTTTCCCGGCCAGCAAAGGAGATGCGCAAGTGCAACGGCTTAGGCGGCTGCCAGTGCCGACGACAGGACTTGCACGAGTTGATCGATCTCAGCGCGGGTCCGTTTTTCAGTCACCGCGACCAGGAAGCAATCGTGCAGCTCGGGGTACCAAGTCCCCAGCGGCACTCCGGCCAAAATCCCTTGGCTCAGCGCGTGTTCCATCAGTTCGTCCACTGCTCC
>CALELC010000056.1 GCA_937904535.1 uncultured Planctomycetaceae bacterium | reverse complement strand
TCCGATCTGTTGTGCGGGCTGTCCCACGGCTCGTCCAACCGAAATTGCTCGTACAAATGCCGTTGCTCAATGTACGGCAGAATCGCCACCCGCCAGCTGAGCAGTGGTTTGCCGTCGGGGCTGGTAATTGCGGCCTGAGGCAGTTTGTTAAACCGGTCGTGATAGATGTGCATTGCCAATGCAATCTGCTTCAGATTGTTCGACGACTGCATCCGGCGAGCGGCTTCCCGGGACGCCTGAACTGCTGGCAACAGCAAGCCGACGAGGACACCGACCGTGCCAACGGATACCGGCACTTGATAGTCAATCACCAACCGATCCTTCCGCAGGGTCGGCCGCAGCGAAGCGACAATATCGTCTGTAATCCGTTGCACGTAAGCTGCCGTGGCATCCGCCACCGGCCCAGGTTCCATCTCCTGTGGCAATTTCTCCATCTCTGCCAGCATCAAGGCGCGACCGTATTCGATCGCTTGTTCAGCGGCGCGAAACAGCCTGTTCGCCCCTGCTTCATCATCAGCCAAAATCTCAGCCCGGCTGACCATCCGCCCGTTTTCAAACTTCGTCCGTAACACGAGTGAATTGATCAGCAGCGTGCTTTGCAGTAATTCGGCAATATCCGCTGGCACATCGGGGGGAGGATTCTGGACGGCTTGCGCCAGGATGGGCCGCAGCGGCTGAATGGCGACCACGGCCTGAACATTGGCTGTGCCGATCGGGTTTTGCTTGAGCAAATCTGCCAGTGGGCCGACGCCTTCCGAAGCATTATGCATCGCTCCAAGCATCAACGGATCGGCAATCAACCCCGTCTTTGAATCGATCATCTCGAGTACGAAGGCCGGACCGTCGGGCGGTGTTGCCAGTGGGTAAAGCGTGCGCCCATTGGCGGTTTGCGGAGCGTCTGCGGCCAATAGTTCGGGTGAAATGTTGGCCGGATCAAAGTCGTCGATGAACGTGAACACAAAGCCGATCTGAGGCGGTTGTGGCCCGACTGGCATGCCGAAGATGATTTTCAGTTCGGCCAACGCCAATGGATTGATTCCGAGTTTCTCGCGTCCCCAGGCTTCGATGATCTCCAACGGCAAGGGCCGTAACTCCGGCGCCGGTGCCTCCGGGTATCGAATGAGCGACTGTGGCTGAATCACAACAGCACCCAACCCCAGCGGCGGCACATAGGCAGCTGGGGCAGGTATCGCAGGCTGTTGCGCACGCGCCAGCGGCACCCCAGGCAGGACCATCAAGAAAGCTAGGGCTAGCGTGAGCCATTGACGCAGGCATCGCATCGATTGGGTTTCCCAGAAACGGTTGAAACTGGTGTGATCAGCGCGGTTTGGCCGGGACGGAGTGTCAGCGGAGCGTGTCCAGCGAACATCAGGGACACCAGCCGACTCGCGGACACTTCTCCGGGGGATCGGACCTGCCCCCGCTGACCACGATATCATAATCCTCTACGATCGTCGCCTGTCGGGGCACCGCTAAGTCAGCCTCATTTTTTCAGCACTTCTTCCTGAACTGCGACATGTCCACTTCTTTGAGTTCTGGCCGCAGCCCCTTCTCGCTGACTGGCCACGCTGCGTTTGTTACCGGATCAACGCAAGGAGTTGGCGCGGCCATCGCGGAAGCGCTCGCCCGTGCCGGCGCCGATGTCTGCCTGCACGGATTGCAAGAGGATGAGCGCGCGGCCGCGACGCTCGCTGCTTGCCGTGGCTATGGTGTTCGCGCCGAACTGATTACAGCTGACCTGACGGCTCCGGGTGATACCATGGCTGGGGCGCTCTGCGAGCAAGTCCTGCAGCTTTTTCCAGGCGTCGACCTGCTGGTCAACAATGCTGGCACTTACATGGATGTCCCGTTTTTGGAGATGCCGGCCGAGCGGTATTTCAAAACACTGCGACTGAATGTCGATGCGCCGTTTTTTCTGACTCAAGCCTTCGCTCGGCATTGGGTGGCCGCGGGCACGGCCGGACGCGTTTTGATGACCGGATCAATCAACGGGT
>CALELC010000055.1 GCA_937904535.1 uncultured Planctomycetaceae bacterium | reverse complement strand
CCGTGCCGCTGGGGCTAGCCGATTTCTTCTTCGATCCCGACGATCCGTTGCATCCTGATCGCGACGACGATTACGACGACGAAGACGATGATTGACTCGAGTCGTAATTGGGCAAGCCCCACCTAAACCTATGACACACTGCGTCTGAGCTGAGCCCCTATTGAGGCTGCACCACTTCGTTCCCAGCTCGTGTTCCAAGCGCTCGCCAGATGCTCAGTTCAACGGTTTCGCTCACCGTCCGAACCGATCCGTCCATGCAGACGGCATTGACCACGCCAGGGTGGAAACTGCGTGAGGTGAGTGCCGCGTAGCTGGGAAGTGTGCTGCTGCCACCTTCTTGCTGGGAATTGTAGTCACAGTTCTTGTAGGTGATGCCGTTGTAAACGTACGGGACCTCCGTGTTGGGAGTGAGGGTTGTCGTAAAACCGCTGTGGTGACAGTGCCCATTGGCCCATTCGGTATGACCTGTCCCCAAGCCGTTGGGAAGCAGGCGATCGGCGGTGCCCGCAGCAACTTGGGCCAACACTTCTGTCACGTTCTGCGGCACGTTGGTGGAGGCGGGACCGCCGTTACGTGTATAGGCGGTCCAAGCGTGCACTTCCGCAGCAAACAGGGTGTTGGACGTGCCGTCGGTGATCGCCTGAAATCCAAGCTTGGAGTTTGGAAACGCGATGCCATCTCCACCTTGATTCGTTCGCGGGTCATAGATGAACCACGTGCCGAAATTAAACCCGTAGGTGGTTGGATTGAGTTGGATGCCGCTGGTGCTTCCGGTCGCCCCCGTATCGCGCAGCTCTAGTCCTTTGGGGTCCGAAGGGCAAACGTAAACGGGGACACGAAAGCCGCTGAGGATTGGATAGTTTGACCAGCCAACACTGAGGTCGATTTGATCATACAGATTGTTTTGTTCCATGTACGGCATCAGGCGACCATGGATCGACCACGAACTGCCGCGATTCAGCGGATCAAAGCACATGCTCGGCGGGATCTTCTGATTCACAGATTCATAGTTGTGCAGCGCCAACCCAATTTGCTTCAGGTTGTTCGAGCAGGACATGCGCCGCGCCGCTTCGCGAGCCGCTTGCACCGCTGGCAGCAACAGCCCCACCATCACGCCGATGATGGCGATCACTACCAGTAACTCAACTAAGGTGAAGGCGGTCGGATTAACTTTTGTCGCTGGTTTTCGCACGGGGTCGATTCTTGGTGATGAAGTCGAGTCGCTCTCGCGGCCGTGTTGCCGCAGACCGTCTTAGCAAGATCCCATTGGCGAGTTGTCGAGGGATCGACTAACGAGCCGCAGATGCAATGCTCGGGCCACCGGTTCTGTCATTTGTCAGTACGTTCGATAAGTCTTCACTCATGCCCCACTTGGGCCGGCAGGGGGCGGGTCCCAGGAGAGGATTCATGAGATGGCTGGCGATGAAATCTTCACCGCGGCCGGCCAAAATTTCGCCAATATTGATAACGAACGTGTGCCAGCTGGCGTCCTGCCGAGTCATCACCTCTCTGTCATCACCTCTCAAAGTATCAAGTGATCGGGTGGAAAGTCCGACCACCGAACAGCGACTTCTGCCTGTCTCTGCGGACAAAAGCTCCCAATTCCCATGAGTCCGCTCCTCTGAAGCCGTTTCCGAATAACACTTCCGCTTGGAGCGATCCACCGACGTGAGTCTCAGGGCCTCTGCGGCTCTGTGAGAGCCCCTGGGACGCCAGCGAGAAGTGAGCTGATCGCGAGTCGAGTCCGCATTTAATCGTTGGCGGTCACGTCCCAGTCGATCGCGGCTTCGATCGCCGCCTCATAGTCCTGATCGGACAGCTGCAGGATCTGCTTGAGCGAGGCGAGCAATTGCAGCTTCGCGGCGTCTAGTTCGCCGGTGCTGGTGGCGGCGACGAACATCGCTTGCAGGGCAAACTGCCGCTGCTCGAGCGTCCAGCTAGGGCAGACGCTGCGGACGTAGTTGGCGGCGGTGATGCCGGAGCGGCGTGCCGACGAGAGGAGCTCGCCGAGCTCTTCGCGCGAAATCGGCTCGGGCAGCAGTCGACCGCTGATCCGAATCAATGTCTCGGCCTGATCTTTGAAGACATCGCCACCGGCCATCATGACCAAGACGGTGGCTCGGAAGGCATCGTCTTCGAACTGTTGTTCCTGGAGAGCTTGTATAGCCGTGCCGCCGATCGCCGGACCACCTGGGCTGAGGATCGCCGGGTCCCAGTGCGATTTGCAATCGGTGCAGCGGACAAAGTATTCCGTGCCGCCGATCGGCACCGTGGGAATGAAGTACAGCGTCAGAAACGGTCGCCGCGACTTCAGTTGATAGTGGCGGAGCGAGCCGCAGGTCGGGCAGTGAAAATCGCCCTCATCACGGGTTCGCGTGATGTTCATGGTGCCGATTAGAATCATCGCAGCTCGCTGTTCTTTCTCCGATGGGCTTGCCAGTCGAGGTGCGTGGCACCTGTTGAAGGGTGGCCGTGAGGGGCCCGGCAACGAAGGGGCCTGAACGCACCGTGCCGAGGCAGATAAGCGGCCGGAGAAGCTTGACCTGCAGACTGCGCAACGACAACAATCTTACCCATGGCAGCACTGGATCCTCAACTACGCGCGCTTCTGACGTCGCTTCGCAGCCGCGTCCGCCGCTACATCGTCGCCGATTCGCTGCTGGCCTTGCTGGCGGTGCTGCTGTCAGCCTTTTGGATCGGGCTGCTGATCGACTTTGTGCCGGTGCGCTTGGGCGGCACGGAAATGCCGCGTTCGGCGCGCACCGTGTTGCTGTTAGCGGTCGGTGCGGGCGTGGTGTTTTTGATCGCCCGGCTGCTGATTGGTCGGTTGCGGCGGCCGTTGCCGGATGACTCGCTGGCGCTGCTGGTTGAGCGGCATCATCCGCATTTGGGCGGGCGGTTGGTGACGGCGGTGCAACTGCAGCGCGACGGCCGCTCGGGCGATTCGCACGCTCCAGCGATGCTCCGCCGAGTACACGAAGAAGCGGCGGCAGCGGTGGGCGGAGTCGATTCTCGGCGAATCTTTCGCTGGCAGCCGCTGGTGCAGAAGGCTTGGTTGGTGGTGCCTCTAGCGCTGGCGACAATCCTGTTTGCGGCGCTCAGCCCCGCGGCGTTCGGTCGTGCCGCGGGCCGGTTGCTGTTGCTCAGCGATGATCCCTGGCCTCGGCAAGCGGCGCTGCAGATGGTCGGGGTCGAATTGCCGGTGATTTCCGTCGACGATAGCGAAGCACCGCCGCCGGTGCTGGTTGAGTTTGTCGATGGAGTGCTGCGGCTGCCGCGCGGTTCCAGCGGTACATTGCGAGTGGTCGCCCGGGCAGACGATGCGATCGTCCCCGAAGTCTGCACCGTTTATTACAGCAGCGACGACGGCACTCGCGGCCAAGCCGCGATGCGCCGTGTAGGCCGGGTGACCGACGGTTATCAAGCGTTCTTATTTGAAGGCCCACCGCTGGCTGGACTCAGTGAGAGCGTCACGGTCAGCGTCCGCGGACTCGACGCTCGCCTCGATAACTTTCGCATCGAGGCGGTTCAGCCGCCTGCGCTGACTGCTGTCGAAGTCGTCACCACCGATCCAGCGTACTTGCGTGCGACTGATGCTCAGGACACCGCCGCGGCACCGACTCGCCGGGTCAGCTATCAATCGGGGCTGCGCGTGCGCGAGGGGGCGCGGACACAGTTGGTGGCTAAATCGAGCGTGCCGCTTGGGCGGGTCGATGCCCGAATGCTTTCCGGCAACACCAGCATGGCCGCGCCCAATGTGGCGATTTCGCCTGACGGGACTGAGTTTTCACTGACGATTGACGACATCCGCCAACCCGCGACGGTCGTGCTCGTCCCCGAAGATCGCGATGGCATTTCCGCTCAGGTTCCCTATCGGTATTTCCTGGGCGTGCTGCTCGATGAGAAGCCGGAAATTGAGCTGCGGCTCAAGGGGATCGGAACAGCGGTAACTCGCAACGCTCGAATTCCCGTTCTCGGAACGGCGACCGACGATTATGGGCTGGCAACCGCCGCCGTGACGCTGTCGACGATCGCCAAGAGCGACACCACGGCTCCGACCGATGAACACGGAGAACCGCTGGCTCCAGAAGTCGCACA
>CALELC010000054.1 GCA_937904535.1 uncultured Planctomycetaceae bacterium | reverse complement strand
CGATTCTCCAGGGCCCAGCCAGAACTCGCCGTAGGCAGCTGCGTTGGCGTCGTTCGTGAAAGCCACCGGCAAACCGGTAAGCTCCGAAAGCACGTCTCGCAGATTTACCCCCCACCACGAGGGCAACTGTGGAGGAGCCACGAGCGTTCCGGCAGCTAAATCCATCGGTCCGGGAGCTCCCAGCCCGATCGCGGCGACGTCGCCGATCGCAACTCCCAAGCTCTCACAGAGGTTGCTCAATGCCGTCGCAACGCGCTGCATCGCGGCCCGCGCCCCGGCCGGTTCATCGGTCGGCAGGCTGATGAACCCCAGCACGCGTCCCAGATCGTCGACCAAACCGACCTTGATCGCCGTTCCGCCCACATCCACGCCGTAAAAAAACGGGCGTTTGGCATCCGCAATCGGAGTGGCGCTTACCGGTTGGTTCATTCGCAGATTCGTGTGGAGCAGGGGATAGCGAAACTCTCGTCCCCAAACCGGGGCGGCACAGGGGTCAAGAAGTATAGGCACGAGCAGCCCAATCCCACAACGATCGTTCCGGCGGCAAATCGCCTGATCGTTCCGCCTGGTACCGGTTCCGACATCCGTTGCCCTTGCGGGGGATCCCATCAACAACACGCGATAGCGACTCTCGCGGCGCCTCAGCTCGCGGCAGGCAAACTCTCTTGGTAGGGAACGGGAACTACTCGTCGGCACGTCCAGAGGCGTGGCGATCGGTGGAGGGATTTGCAAACGCTCTTCAAGGCATCAGCCTTGCTGTCTCTGCTCAACTGTCGCTTGCAGCACGCCCTTCGTACCTCAGGGACGAGCGGCAGCGTTACGCAAAAGGACCGCGACGCCCGAACGAAAATGGGCGGCGTACCGATCAGCGGCCCATCCAAATGGCGGCCACGCCGACGATCAGGCCCAAGTCCGCCAGCGTGATCCGGTGGCGGGAGGCGTCGCGGCGGACGTAGTCCAACAGCTTGCCGGTGGGACAGGCATGGCGACAGTAGGCCATCGGCTGCAGGCGGGCCAGCAGCAGTGATGCGGACCAGAGGACGAGACTGAAACTCACACCGACGCGGACCGCATAAGCATCGAACGGCTCCAGCCAGGCAAGATTCGTGTGCAGCGGAATCACCATCCCCAGCAGTGCGACCGAAATCGCAGCCACCGCCGCCAGCCGCAGCACATGCTGCAAAGGCCGCCACAGACGCCGCGAACGCCGCGGCCGGATCCACTGCTGCAAAATGCCGTGCGGGCAGAGGTGGTCACAGTACAAATTCCCCTTACTGACCGCCGCGGCGAGGAGCGAAACCACCACCAGCGTCGCCAGTCCTGGAGCCAACCGCCACGGCACGCCGCCTCGCGTCCAGCCGCTCCACAGCGCCATCGAGAGCAGATTGCCGCAGACGAGACCAAGCACCACAAGGATTGTCCATTGCCAGAGCAAGCGTGGGAGTCGGCGTCCGCGAAGTCGTGAGCGGCTCCAAGCCATCGCGACGACGGCAAGCCCCGCGGTCAACAGTTCCGTCGTCGACCAATTCCAGCGGAACCGTCGCTCTGCCAGTCCCTCGTCGGCAGCCGCCGAAGCGGCCGCGGCGGCAACTTGCTGTTGATGATCTAGTAGAGTTGCCGCTGCCTCGCGAATCGTTTCGGCCACCGCGATCGACGTCATCGTCGCGCCCGACACGCCGTCGATCCATTCCGCCTCCAGATCTAATTTGGCGAGCGATTCCAGTGAACGTCCTTTGAACTTCCGCCAGAACGACGCTTCTTGCTTGACGTAATTGATATAAGGCTGGTTATCAAAACTCTCACCGAGCAGCAAATCGCTCACCAGTCCCTCGTCATCCCGCTTGAGATAAACCTCGGTCGGACCTTGGTAACCGATCACGGTATCGCATAAGGGGCCGGTGCGTAGCAGCGTTCCCAGGGGACGAGCGTTGGCATCGGCGACTGTGATCTGGTAGATCGCGTCTTCGTCTTCACGGGTATCCGCAGCCTCAGGGAACCATTTGCGAATCCGATCCATTTCGACCGCACCCGCAAATCGCACGCTGCGACGAATCGGCGGCGGACCGGCTGGCGGCACACCGGCGGTCGCCATTCGCCAAGCGACCGCTTCGGCAATGGCGAGACTTGTCAGCGTCGCACCGCTGACGCCGTCGACTTGAACCGCTGCCGTCGCGCCCCACTTCCAGCCGATGAACTGCTGCCAGAACGCGCGGCGGCTCTCGACTTTTCGGAGATGCTCGGTGGTGTCCGGGCAATGCAGCAGATGGACCGCCGTCACCTGCCACTGCTCGTCCATCACGATCGCCAGATTGCTCGGCCCCGCATAGCCGACCACTCGCTCGGCGTGCGGTAGCGTCTGCGCCACGAATCCGATCGTCTGGCCAGCAGTGTCCGCGACTCGCACGACTGCCGGGTCGTGTTCCAGTGGTTCAACCACGGCACCGCCGGGTAAGAGCGATTGCACCGCAGCAACATCAATCGTCTCCGTGATCGTGGGCGCTGTGCCCGTGGATTGCTCGCGAGCCCAACGGTGTAGCCCTAGCAGCAGCAACGCCACCAGCATCAGCCGCCCCGCGTGAATCCACGGGGCCAGCCGATTCCGCAGACGGCGATCCGACGACAGTTCAAGGACTGGCAGTGACCGCATGGTTTACTGCACAGGCAGCAACTGCGCCATGTCAGCATGCACGTATCCGCCCGCTCCCTCGGTCACCAGGCGAACGGTCACCACTTGATCGGCCTTAAGTGTCAGCCGCGCTAGCTCGCACAGGCTCTCAGGAAACTCCTGCCGCATATCGACGGTTTTGCGTTCCACCACTTGGTTATCGACGAGAACATCGACCGGCACCGTCGCCCCGCGGTTCTCGTGTGGCTGGACCGAAATCCGTACGGCGTAGTCGCCATTGCTCGGCACCTTCAAGCGAAAATCGGCCAGTGCACCGCTGTCGGCAGCCGCGTAGTGATAGCCCCAGCCGACAAACCCCTTGAGCCCTTCGCCGTGTGTCCAATCGCCGGCAAGCTCTGCCTGCGATTCATCGACCACCACTCCAGCGAACTCACGTAAGGCTCGGCCAGTTTCCGGTCCGAGTGCCCCTGGCAGCGGCAGAATGTTCTCGGGCATCACGATCGGATCGTTATAAGTCTCGCGTCGCGCTTGGCCGGGCAATTGCAACAGGCCGAGCAATTCATCGAGGTGCTGCTCATAAACGTCGCGGGGCGTGCAATCGTTTTGGCGACAGATGCTCGCGGCTTTGCCGACCACCTCGCCCATCATCCCGCAGGTCTTCATCACACGAACCGTCCCCAGCGCCTCGTGGGTGACACTGATACAGCGACCCGCCATAAACAGGTTGTCGATATTCCGCGAGTAAAAGCAGCGGTAGGGGACCGGGTAACCATACAAGCGGTCGACACGGCGGTCGTGCACGGCGACCGAGATGAATGGGTTATCCGGAAACTTTCCAGCGAACTCGCGCTTGGGATAGTGCAGATCGATCGACCAGGTCGTCGGCACACAACCGTCGATGAACTCGGTCTTCTGCACGATGTCGTCCTGAGTCAGCACCACGTCACCGAGCAGACGCCGGCTTTCGCGCGGGCCACCGACGTAGGCCATCCAGGTCAGCACGGCATGGCGATGGTCGGCGGCACCGTCACCGTTCTTCATCGCGTTGAAGGCGCCGAACCCAGCGCGCAGATTCCAATCGCGGATCGCTTCCGCTTCGCCAATCGGATCCTTGTCATAACCGCTCTCCCAAAACCACTGCGCGTGATAGTCGCGCGGATAAGGAAAATCTTCCATCGATAGCGGTAAGGCCCACGGCGTTTCCGGGAACGACGTGGGCTCAGCCGCTTCGTCCCAGGTCCACATGTTGCTCATCCCCATGCGACCTTCGGGAGTCATATCCCAATCGGCTCCCGCTTTTTCGCCAACCCAGCCATGACCGGTGCAGTCGACGAACAACGGACTGCTAAAGCGGCGGATTTGGCTGGTTTTCACGTCGAGCGCATCGACCGACGCGATCCGATTGCCTTGCATCTGCACGGCAAAGGCGTGGTGGTTCAAGAAGAGATCGATGTTCCTCTCGGCCCGAGCGACCTCTTCTTTCAGATCGTCGCCGAACTCTTCGGCGCGGCCCGGCGACTTGGTGGCCCGATCCGCAAACTCTTCCACAATTTCACCGATACGCGGGAAGCGGCCTCGGCGGATGTTGCCCATCGCCCACACCCGCACTTCGCTCGACCCATTTCCGCCGAGCACAGCACGGTCTTGGATCAGGGCCACACGGCACCCCATCCGCGCAGCCGAAATGGCAGCGCCCATACCGGAATAGCCGCCACCCACCACGACCAAGTCATAGGGCCCCGTGGCCGCAATGCTGTCTTGCAAACCCAATTGCTGACGCCGCCAGAGCGGCAACACTTCACTGCTGTTGTCGGGCTTCGCATTCGCATCGGTGGTCAGGTAAATCGCATCGCAGCGACCATTAAAACCGGTCAAATCTCGCAGCGTCAGCTCTGCCTGACCCGCTGCCAGATCGACCTCTCCAACTCGGTGCCACTGCCAGTCAGCCCCTTGAGTTCCCAGATCCTCGGACACCGGCGCCCCGTTGATCAGCAGAGCAAATCGTCCCGGCGTGCCTGGTGCCTGCCAACGAGCCACCCAGTCAAACGTCCGCACCCATACCAGGTATTTTCCTGTCTGCGGAACGGTCACGCGGGTAACGGCATCTTGTACCGGTTTACCCAGTCCATGAGCCAACAAATACGGCGAGCCCATCTGCTGAATGAACTGGGTGTCGAGTTGCCAGCCGCCGCGATCGTCGAAACTTTCGGCTTCGACAAACACTTCCGCGGCTGAGAGGCGGGTTGCCGTAATCAGCAAGCTCGCAAACAAAAAGCTCATCATTGGCCGAGCGCCAATCTGTCGAGAAATCATCATGAGTCGATTGAAGAGCTTGGGGGGTACGGTGGGAGGGTGAATCAGGAGGCGGGACAATGGCGGCAGCCCCCAGGGCAGAGGAAACCACGCTCGCCGATGGGCCGAGGCGGGATCAGGGCGTTAGCCTATGCGGAAAAGGCTCCGGGGACAACTTGCCGCCACCGAGACGCCTGTAGCGGCTGGCGATCTGCCAGCCGCTCCTGATCGCAGCTTACGGTCGCAGGGCTGGTGCCGCTTGCGCAAGCAGCACTTCGCGTTTACCGCCCGGTGGTCCGGGGACCTTGTGAACGAAAAACCCCGCAGCCGTCAGGGCGTCGCGAACCGGGCGGCTGACGCAGTAGCTGGCGAGTTTACCGTCGGCTGCCAACCGCTCACGAAGCGCGGCAAAGATATCCTGCTGCCACAGCCGCGGTGCGCTCGCTGGACTGTAGGGATCAAAATAAATCGCATCGAACCGCTCCTCCAACTCGGAGCTAACCGGCGGAGCGTGCAGACACCACTGCACGGCGTCACCGAGTTCCAATTGCAGCCGCACACCCTCAAAGCAAAACGTGTGCGTCAGCGGCTGTCGGGCTGGGGCGGAGTTGATCGGCTCGATTTCTGCCAACCAGCGCAAATAGGCA
>CALELC010000053.1 GCA_937904535.1 uncultured Planctomycetaceae bacterium | reverse complement strand
CGATCGTTTGGAGGGACTCCTCAGCTAAGCTGCCGCCGGTAGTTGCAAGCTCGAGATTTTAGATCTTTTAAGGGCGCGGGTTGGGAACTCAGCGATCGGGCCTAGTGTCGCTGCGGATCGCGATCATGGTGCTTCTGGTCGATGTGCACATGCAGCCCAGGACGGTGTTCAAACAACCAAACCCACCCTTCGTCGGTGATGTCCGTATCGTCGAGGTACAGCGACTGGAGAGCTGGCAACTGCGCCAGTTCCTGCAACCCCTCGTCGGTAATCGCGATCCCGATCAGGTGCACGCTTTGCAGCGTCTGAATCGATGCCACGGCGGCGGCATAGCTGTTGTCACCGCCGGGAATTGCCAGTCGCAATTGCCGGAGCTGCGGCATCTGCGCAAGCTGCGCCACTGCGGCGGGCGAAACATTGGCGGCCGCGAGGTTCAGCAGCCAGAGGGTTCGCGATTGCGATACCTCCTGCACGAACGCGTCATCGAATTCGACGTTCCGCAGATGCAGTTGCTCCAGATGCGGCATCTCTGCGAGTCGTCGGCCCGCGGCCGGTGTCAACTTGCCGCCATCGATTCGGATCACGCGCAGCCGCTCGACATTGGCGAGCACCTCCACATGATCATCGGTGGCGAAGAAGTGATCGAGCCGAATCAGGTCGCCACCGCTGCTGACCAGTTGATTCAGCGCAGCGGCGAACGCTTCCTCATTTGAACGGGCTGCCGTTGGTGTTTCGGCAGAGGAGTGAGCAGGATCGACCGACGCTTTCCGGCACGCGGTAACCGTTATGAGGCCCGCCAACGCCACGCTGGCGGTAATTGCTCTGGTCGATCCAAAGCCCTTTGGGATGCTCACTCGGCGGTCGACTCCTCGGCGGTGAAAAAAATGGCGCCGGGATACCACGATGAGGTATCCCGGCGCCGAGTGAAAGTGCTACCGCGAAGTGACTCGCAAGACGATTGACCCAGAAACCGTCTTACAAGCTTGTCCACTCAAACCCTGGAGAGTTGACGGCTGATTCCCGCAACCAAACCGTTCGCGGCAGAACCTTCGAATGGATCTTGCCTGAGACCGGACTGATCGTTCCGGCCACGTGTTGGTCAGCTATTACCAATCGTTTGGTGGGGTTGTCAACGCAGGTTCAGCCCGGTCAACCCGCAAAGTCCAAAATATCTACCGCCCCGGCAGCACCGACTGCGACCGTGTTATCAGCTCGCAGTTCGGCGGAAGTGCCTGCGCGGTGATGGCTCAGCGTGCGGCTAAGGTTTGCCGCTTTTCCTGGACAATCTTCAACAAGGCACGCTGCGGCTGGACAAACTTATCGATGCCTTCTTCCATCAAGCCACGGTGCATATGCTCGATGTCCAGGGCGGCATCGATTTCTTGCTGGACCGCTTCGCTGGGCAGTTGGTCCACGGTGCGAGTGAACTCGATGTCCGCCGCGGCGATCGCTTGGTTGGTCTCGGGCGGATTGGTCTGAATATCGCTGCCGGCCAACGCCTGAACGTACTTCCAAGGCGGCGATTGTTTGTCTTTCACGCCCGTGCTGGCAAAAATCAGCTCTTGCTCGAGCGGCAGGTTCTTGTCGCTCCAAAAGTCGCGGTTTTCGGCCCAGATCCGCTTGGCATTCAAGATTCCGACGTTGCCCTGGGCAGCGGGCGAAAGATTCGGCAGATGCTTTTGGGTGTAAACGTCGATGCGCGAGACGAAGATGCTATAGACGCTCTTGAAATTCGCCAGATCGCCGCGGCGCTGCGCCCCGCGCCAGATCGCTTCGCGGGCCCGGCGGTATTGATCAGCGGTAAACATCAGCGTCACGTTAAGGGTCACGCCGGCGGCTGCCAGTTCTTCCAAGGCTGCGATCCCGCCCTCGGTCGCCGGAACTTTGATCATGCGGTTTGTATGGCCTTCGGCCCACCGCTTGCCCAGTTCGATGTAGCGGCTGGCGCGCTCTTCATTAGTCAGGTTTTCGCTGGGGTCTTCCAGCAAAGGGTCGAGCTCGAAACTCACCCAGCCGGCATTGCCACCGCTGGCCTGGTGGATCGGCAAAAACTTTGCCTGCGCGTCGCGGACTAAGCGGTCGGTCAACTCCCAGGCAATCGCTTCATCATCGGTCCCGTCGCCCAGCAGTTTTTCAATGACGTCATCCAGCCCGCCGTCTTCGACAATCTTGGAGATGATGGCCGGGTTGCTGGTTGCGCCGACGGCTCCCCAGGCGAGGTTCTGGTCGACTTCGGCGGGAGCGACCGAATCGAGATACAACTTGGTTCCCGAGCGGATTAACGACTGCAGCGATTTAGACATGGGGAGCTCTCGTAGTAACCGGACCGCGGGGCGGTTCAAATGACGCAG
Source organism: uncultured Planctomycetaceae bacterium (assembly GCA_937904535.1). GTDB lineage: Bacteria > Planctomycetota > Planctomycetia > Pirellulales > Pirellulaceae > UBA6163. Next base: position 3,424 of record CALELC010000053.1, on the reverse strand, counting down.
AGCCCAATTATTGGCCAGCTATCGCCAATGGACCAGACTACGCAAGTGCTAGCATTTTCGCAGCCGGGATAACCCGAGCGACTACCGTGAGCAGCACAACGTCTGGGCAAGGGCTTACCTGGACCATCTTCGATTGGACCGTTAGTCTTATCGGACTCGCACTAGGCGCAGGCGGTATCGCCGCTCCGTGGGGAACGCGGCGGATTGACCTGCTGGATCAGCATCTGACGGTTTCGCAGCGATTTTTTGCCCCAGGCTCCCAGCTAATTGCATGTCGCAATCCATCCTTTCTCGCCGCACCGTATTCGGAATCTCGACGGCGCTGCTGATCCTGTTGGTCTTTTTCTTCATGCTGCCTTCGGCACTGCGGGGAGCGCGGTTGGCGGTGGCCAACAAAAAGAACAACATCAAGGACTGGTTGCCGAGCGATTTTCGCGAGACAGTCGAGCTGGAGTGGTTCGCCAAGTACTTCATGGGCGAGAGCTTCGTGCTCGCCACCTGGGACGGCTGCACGATGTCGGACCAGCGGCTGGAACTGTTCGCAGCCAAGCTGCGCCATGAGTCGGCTCAGCGTCAGGTGCCGGACTCGCCTGACCATGCGCGGGCGCGGGAATTGGCGGAGGAACTGCAGCTGTTCATTGAGCCGCCCACGACGCAAAATTGGGGCGGTTTGAACGAAAAGTGGTTCGCATCCGCTTCAGGTCGCTTTTACTACATTACTCCGGACGGGCGATTCTATCGCTGGGAAGAAGGCAGTAACGCGGTCGGTGGCGGGATCCGAACCATCCGCCGCCTGCTCGGCGGCTACACGCTGCAGGGGCAGTTCATCGCCGCATTCGGCGAGGAGCCGGCCGCGGGTGGTGTCAACGAGTTTTACAACGATCCGGCGTTGTTGGCCGCGTCGCTGTTTCAAACCGTGGAAACCGGCGGCGATATGGTCGATCGACTGGCGGCGGAAGGTGGACCGCTGTGGCCGATCGCCCTCACCGATATCGCTAAACGCTCCACGGTCGCCAAGCAGCGGGCGATCGAACGTTTGACCGGAACCCTGTTCGCGCCGGCTGTGCCCTACGGATTCGGGTGGACGCCGGCGGAAGTGTATGAGCAGTTACCGGAAGCCTCACGCGCGCAACTTCCTGAAGGCTACGAGGAACTCGTCCCGCAGATTGTTGCGCGGGTCGAGCAGCAACTGGGAGTCACCCTTGACCGCGCGACCACCGATCAGCAGGGAGCCGCCTGGGATGCTCTCTGTTCGGGACTGGGCGTGGAAACTCCGCCGCGTCAAACCTGTATTCTCGTCACGCTGACACAGCTGGGCAAAGAACATTTGGCCCGTGCCGTGGGCCGAGGCGTGGTCGGCGGGCCGCGGGGACGCTTGCTGATTTTGGCCGATGAATCAGGCCTGAGCGCTGCTCAGCCGCCGTCGATGGCGCCGCCGCCGTTTGACCGCCATGAGGATCCGGTACTCGCAGCGGGCGGACGCGCGCTGCTGCGAACCGGTGGTCCGCCGATCGATAACGTCGCTATCGACGAAGAAGGCACGGTGACGCTGGTCCGGCTGGTTGGCTACAGCGGACTAGTGGGTCTATGTGTGGCGTTCGTCTGTTTCCGCAGCGTGAACCTCACGATCATGATTTTCTTGGTCGGTTTGTCCGCAGCGGTGCTCGGCCTGGCGATCACCTATTGGACGGGCGGGATCGTCGATGCGATTTTGATGTCGATGCCTTCGCTGCTGTATGTGCTCGGATTATCGGGGGCGATTCATATCGTCAACTATTACCGGGATGAGGTCCGCGAGCAGGGGATCGACGGTGCAGCCGGCCGTGCCTTGCGGCACGCAATCGTTCCCTGTTCATTGGCTGCTTTGACGACGGCGTTGGGATTGGTCTCGCTGTCGACCAGCAACATCCTGCCGATTTACAACTTCGGCGTTTATACCGCCGCTTCGGTCGTCGCCACGTTGGTGATCCTGTTCACCTATTTGCCAGCGGCACTGGAAACCTTTGCCCCCAGTTTTGCGCTGCGCCAAACCGCGCGTCGCGAGAGCTCAAAGGCTGAGCACGCCGATGGTCACCCAGCACCCGGCAACGACGAGGAGGATTCGGAACTCTCGACCTATATGTCAGACCTGTGGGCCGGGTTTGGCCGCTGGGTCACCGGCCATCACGTCGCTGTGACGATTGTCGGGGCGATCGTGTTCGTGTTTGGGTTGTTCGGAATTCCGAAAATCGAGACCTCGGTTCACCTGCTCAAGATGTTTGACAGTGATTCGAGGATCATCGACGACTACGCTTATCTCGAGAATAACTTCGGCAAGCTGGTGCCGATGGAAGTGGTGATCCGTGTTCCACCGTCGCTGATCGCCAATGGCCAAGCGAACGCTGGGGAGGGTGCAAAACCGGCGGCGACCGATCTTTCCGCGCCGAAGCATCCGCTCAACGTGCTGCAGCGGGCTGAAGCGGTCAAACGTATCGATGCGGCCGTGGAACGCACGCTGGGCGAAGTCGGGACGGGCGTGATCGGACAGACGATGAGCGCGGCAACCTTCTTCCCGCCGCTGCCGGAACCGTCCAACAGCTATTCGCCGATTCGGGCGCGGTACGAAGCCGAACTGCGGGCGTCGCTCGATGAACTCAAGACGAGCGATTACTACCGCGTCGAACGCAATGGACCCTTTGCCGGCTCGGAGTTGTGGCGACTGAGCCTGCGTGTCGGGGCGCTGAGTGACGTCGACTATGGCCAGTTCGTGGGTGACCTGCGGAAGACCGTCACTCCGGTACTCGAAGCCTATCGGGCGCGGGAGCTGATCCTGTCAGGGCTCGCTGAATCCGCTGCCAACGCGGCGGCAGAGGGAGCCGCGCCGGCTGGCGGTCGCGCGCCTTCGCCGCGCGTGCTGCTGATCGGCAGTGCAGCACCCAAGCCAATCGCCGAAGCCGAGTTTTTGCAGATCAACGATCCGGCCAACCGGCAGCAGGAGATTCAGCAGGCGGTTCATCTGGGCTTGCAAAGTAATTTGATTCGCAGCGATCAGCTTTATCTGTCGACCCTGGGCGAGTTGCTCCGTGGTGAGCGGATGCAGCGGCCGATTTGGATCGATTTCGATTCCGAATCGAACAACGTGGAGCCAGGTGGCCCGCGCTGGCAGAAACTCGTGGAAATGTTCGATCTGATCGTGTTGGTCGCCGATCAGCAAGCGGTCGATCTGCCGTTGCTCGAGCAGAGCGGGCGGCCGTTTCTCGATTTGCGGCCGGAGCGTCTACCGGCAACCTCGCCGCTGTTGCTCGCCGACATTCCGACCGAGGAAAACGCGGGTCCATTGCAAGCGGTGTATTCGGGCATTGTGCCGGTCGTCTACAAGGCGCAGCGGACGCTCTTGGAGAGCTTGATCGAATCGACCGTGCGGGCATTCTTTCTGATCGCCTTC
>CALELC010000052.1 GCA_937904535.1 uncultured Planctomycetaceae bacterium | reverse complement strand
ACCTACGGGCCGATGCGCGGCGGTTCGGCCGGGGCCGGTTCCTCACTGCGGTGGAACGTGGCATCGATTGTCTCGAACTCGTCAGGCATCCGCACGCTGCTGCGGTTGACGTAAGTTCGCACCTGCACTTTGCTGCTGATTCGCCGCAACAGCCAGCCGCAGATAACGCGACGGCTGATGGGAATCAGTAGCGCCACCCCCAACAGGTCGCTCAACAGCCCGGGCAGCACCAACAGGCCAGCCGCGAGCACAATCATCACGGTGTCGGCGATCTCCGCCGCTGGCGGCCGTCCCTCAGCCACCGCTTGGCGAAACCGCCACACGGCCAGCATCCCCTGCCGCCGCGCTAGGGCGATGCCCAGTAGGCCGGTGAGAATCACTACAGCGATGGCGGTCGTTGCGCTCGTGATACTCGCAAACTGCAACAGCAGGTACAATTCGACCAGCGGGTAGATGACGACCAGGAACAGCAGACGGAAAAACATTCGGCTCTCAAGTGGTGGAATAAGGCTGCACGACGTCGGCGACCGAATGGGCGGCTGCTCGTCTGTGCATCAGCGACCATTGTTCGCGATCGCCCGCCGCTTGACCACCGACGACGACTTGTATGCCCCTGCGGCAAATGTTTTCAGAGACCTCACGGATGGAACCAGCAGCGCCAGCGTTAACGCTTACCGAAGAACCTCTCAGCACGGGGATCGAAGGAAATCTGTACGCGCGTTTGTGGCGCCCGGTGGACCGGGCCAGTAGCGGCTGCGTCGTCATCGTGCATGGCCTGGGGGAACATGGTCAGCGGTACCGGCCGGTAGCCGAGCGGCTCGCTGATCACGGCTGGGCAACGCTCACCGCCGATCTGCCGGGGCACGGCCAATCGCCAGGGCGGCGCGGCCACATCCGCAGCTATCGGCGAACGCTGGTGGAGGTTGCGGCGATGCTCCGCACAGCCAGCGAACGGACGGCCGGAGTGCCGCTGGTGCTGCTGGGACACAGCATGGGCGGCAACCTTGCTGCCAACTACATCCTGCGACGGCGTGAAGTCGCGGCCGAAGCGCCGGAGCCGGTGGGGCTGGTGCTCTCCGGCCCGATGTTCTTGCCGCAACAACCGCCGCCGCGGCCACAGATATTCGCGGCTTGGCTAACCGGACAATTGCTGCCCTGGTGGACCATTCGCACTCCGGTGAAGACCGATCAGTTGTCACACGACGAGACGGTGCTGCAGTGCGCGCGTGAAGATCCGCTGATGCACAACCGGCTGTCGTTGTATTTGGCGACTCAGTTACTCGCTCAGGGTCGGCATGCGCTGGATCACGCAGAACGACTCGATCTGCCGACACTCGTTCTGCATGGTGAGGCCGATCCGATCACCAGTTACCGGGCCAGCGAATCGTTTGCGCTGCGAGCGGGCGATCAGGCGACTTTTGTTTCCTTCCCGGGGATGCTACACGAGATCTTCCACGAACCCGATCGCGATCAGGTGTTCCGGGTCCTGCAGGGGTGGCTGCACAAGGTGAGGGCAGGGCAATGACGCGGCAGGCCGCCCGGCGAGACTGGGACGATGAAGATGACGACGAAGAGGGCTATGACGACAGCCTGGGCTACGGCGACGACAGCGACGAAGACGAGGAATATGAGGAGTTTTTAGAGCGAGAGTTCGGTAGCAAGGGCGGCTCGCGTTTGAGTCGTCTGCAGTACACCACGGTGATCGTGCTGTTGGCGGTCTTCATCGTACCTCCGCTGCTGTACTTCCTGGCGGCGCTAACCCAATGAGTATGTCGCATCCCAACGAGCCCGAGCTGGTGGTTGATCCGGGCGTCGATGGTCAGGGCCTGCGTGCCTGTTGGCAGGCGCTGCAGTCGGGCGATTGTCGTTCGGTTCGCTACTTTGCCGAGATCGACTCGACCAATTCAGCCGCGTGCCGTGACTTGAATGCTGGCGATTGCGACGATAACTCGCTGCTACCGCGTCTGTACCTCGCCGATGTACAGACCGCCGGGCGCGGTCGCAGCGGCCGGCAATGGGTGGCCGATGGTGGTACGCTCACCTTTTCACTCGTACATGCGGTTGGTGAAGTGCAGCCGCAGTCGTTGCCGCCGGAGGTGTTGCCGCTCGTGGGCCTGGCGACCGGTGTAGCGATCGCGCGGGGTGTCGAATACGTCGCGGCTCCGGTCACGGCGCGGATCAAATGGCCCAACGATGTGCACGTCGGCGGTGGCAAGATCGCTGGCGTGCTGGTCGAGTCGGTCGCCAGCCGCAGCGATCGAGTGGTGATTGGCATCGGACTCAACGTAGCGACCGACCTTCAGCGGTTCGCCGATGCGGTCAGTTCGCCCGCCCGTTCGCTGAGCGAGATCGCCCGCGGCCCGACCGAGCGTTACGACTGGCTGGCCGAACTGCTGTCGCAATTGCATCAAGCCTACGGGGAACTGGCGACCGAGCCGCAGCAGTTGCTCCAGGAGCTGCGCAGCCGCTGTTTGCTGACGGGATCGGAAGTCCGCTATCAAAGCGGAGGAGCGATGCAGCGCGGCCGCTGTGTCGGGATCGACGGCGAAGGGGCGCTATTGGTGCAGAGCGACCATGGCGTGCAAGCGCTGCGGAGCGGCGAGGTGTGGCAAGTTCGCACGCTGCCCTAATTCGACTTTCGTAATCTCAGTTCCTGCATCGTCGGCGATTCAGGAAGGAGAACCATGCCCTTCATCCTGCACCGACCCGATATGCGGAACAATGGTTCGACATGGTTCGAACCGAGTTGAGCGTGGGTGAAGGGGTTAAGAGTGCATGCGTGGCAGCGGGCTGCCCTGCGCGATGATGGCGGTTTCGGCGGCCGAAAGTTCCTCCAGCCGCTGCCGCACGAGCTTGCGATCACCGCCAGTAAAGTTTTCCGCGAGCCGCACATAGGTTGTGTGGTGGCGAGCTTCGCTTTCAAACAAGCTGCCGTAGAACTCAGCGAGTTCCTCGTCGCGGCCGGCCATGTGATCGCGGAGTAGGGCGAAACGTTCGCAGCTGCGGGCCTCGATCAGGCCGGCGACGAGCAGGCGGTCGATGCCGCGAGCCGGTTCGCCGCTGCGGACCAAAGCATTGAGCTCGCGGCCATAGGGTCCCGGAACCAGACGGCGGAACCGGATCTGCCGCCGCTGCAGCAACTCGATCACCATCCAGTAGTGCTCGAGTTCTTCCTCAATAATCCGGCTCATCTCACGTCCCAGCTCCAGATCGTCGCTGTAGGAGTTGAGCAGGTTGAGCGCTGTCGTGGCCGCCTTGCGTTCGCAGTGAGCGTGGTCGATCAGGATCTCGTCCAGGCCGGCATCGACTTGTTCAAGCCAACGGGTCGCCGATGCGGATCGTAAATGCAGCATGTCGAGTCGGAGTATCCAGAGTATCAGTGAAATCCGTCAGCCAAGGTGGCCGGGAAACCGCGAATGAACGGTCGTCCGGTTGTCGGATGGCTGCCGGAGCGGAACAATCGAGCAACAATTGACAGTGTGGCGAGTTTTGTCTTGGGAGCGTAGTGGGATGGCATTTTGGAGGTCCAAATCCGAACCGAAGGCGGCTGATCCTTCCCAACCAACGGCGGGATCCGCGGACGGCGGAAAGGGTGGCCAAGCCGAAGGCGGCAGTCTGCTGGCGCGGATGCGCGCTGGACTCGAGAAAACGCGCACCGTCCTCAACACCGATGTCCGGGACCTCTTCAAATCCGAAGGCCGTCTGGTCGATGACACACTCCTCGAGGAACTGTTTGCGCGGCTGATCCGCACCGACATGGGCGTTGAACCGGCGACGGAGATCTGCGACCGAGTCGGCCGCGATTACCGAGCCCGCGTCGTGAAGTTCGACGAACTCCTGCAGACCATCGCCGATCAAACCCGTGAAATGCTCAGCGGGGCATCAACGGAGTTGGCTCGTGCCGAAAACGGTCCGACGATTATCTTGGTCGTCGGTGTCAACGGCAGCGGCAAAACCACCTCGATCGGCAAACTCGCCAACAACCTGCACCGCAGCGGCCAGCGGGTGTTGCTCGGCGCCGGCGACACGTTCCGTGCGGCAGCGGTCGAGCAACTGACTATTTGGTCGCAGCGGATCGGTTGCGACATCGTCACCGGCACAGCGAACTCGGATCCGGCCAGCGTGGCGTTCCGTACTGCTCAGCGGGCCGTGGAAGAACAGTACGACGTCGCGGTGATCGACACTGCCGGGCGATTGCAGAACCAGACGCACCTGATGCAGCAACTGGATAAGATTCGCCGCGTCGTCAGCAAGCAGATCCCCGAAGCCCCGCATGAAGTGCTGCTGGTGCTCGATGCGACCGCCGGGCAAAACGCGATCAGCCAAGCGCGCGGCTTTAGCGAAGTCGCCGGCTGCACCGGGATCATCCTGGCCAAACTGGATGGTTCGGCTAAGGGCGGCGTGATCCTGCCGATTCGCCGACAATTTGACTTGCCGGTCAAGTTTGTCGGGCTCGGCGAAGGAATCGACGATCTCTCCCCCTTTGATCCCGCCAACTTTGCGGCAGCGCTCTTTAGTCGCTAAACCGCACGCTTTCTCTCAACGGCTTCACGGGGCCGCTGCGCAACACGGTCCGATAGCGACCAGGCCTCAGCCACGGCAGCGGTTCACGCCGCAAGCGACCGCGGTCACCTCCTAATCGGCCACCCGCACAGGGGACACTGCACCAATGTGGGGCAATCGTTCCCACGCATTCGGCTGTCCCAAGCTTCTCCCAGGCCGCACGCACAGAACGACCAGCGCCACCGGCGCAACCGTTTTCCCAGGAACTCCGTCGCCGCTGGCACCCGAGATTTGGGGACTATTCAGAGAAAATTGCCCGCCTCATCTCGATAACACCTTTCGACGGGAAGGCGCAACACATGGTTCCAGGAACCTCGGTAGCCGTGGCGGCGGTGTGACGTGCGAACCCATCAGAGATCAGCCGCGAGAGGCCATTTGCTTCGGCAGGGCGGCAGCTGGTCTCAACGGCGACTTTGGTCATTTACTTTTGAACCGACTCAGGGATTGGGAGCAGATACAGATGAAGCTTAGCAAAATGGCGCTCGTCGCCGCGATCGCATGCGGGATCCAAGGCGGTGCATTTGCCCAGCAAGCAGCGCAAGGCGTTTCGCAAGTCTCGCACTTCGCCTCGAACTGCGACTGCGGCCAGCCGGCTTGCGGCTGCGAAGCACCGGCATCGTGCTGTGATGCAGCTGGATGCGATTCGGGATATCACTTTGGCAGCTGCTTTGACCGCTTGGGCGACGACTGCCTCGGCGAGCCCTGGACGCTGTTCGGCGAACACTGCGGTTGGTCGGCTGGCGGCTGGGTGCAGACCGGTTACCACACGGCACGCACCCAGAACTTCAATACCCGGCCCGACGAAGTGCAATTGCACCAAGCTTGGCTGTACGCTCAGAAAGCGATCGACACCCGCAGTGGCTTCGACATCGGTGGTCGCATCGACTACGTCTATGGCACGGATGGTCCCGACACGCAAGCGTTCGGCACCGATCCCCGCGGCTGGGATAATGACTGGGACAACGGCAGCGACTACGGCCATGCCATTCCCCAACTGTACTTCGAAGCGGGTTACGGCGACCTGTCGGTGAAGGTCGGTCACTTCTTCACCACCATCGGCTGGGAAACGGTCGCGGCACCGGACAACCTCTTCTACAGCCACGCCTACACGATGTACAACAGCGAGCCGTTCACCCACACCGGTGCGCTGGTTACCTACAAAGTCTCGGACGATATCTCGGTCAATGGCGGTTACGTCATGGGTTGGGATAGCGGCTTTGACGACAACGGTGACGCGTTCCTCGGCGGCACGACTCTGAAGCTGACGGATGACTGGACGTTCACCTATGCGACCGTCGGCGGCGTGTTCGCCAACGGCAACTACGGAGCACGTGAAACCGGTTACATGCACAGCATCGTCAACCAGTACAAGCTGTCGGACCGGTTGAGCTACATCAGCCAAAGCGACGTGCTGCAGACCGAAGGTTTCGACGGCCTGACGCAGCGTGACACCTACGGCCTGAACCAGTACCTGATCTATCAAGTGAACAACCGCTTGGCTGTCGGGACCCGGTTCGAATGGTGGAGCGTTGCCAAAGACAGCGTCGGGCTGTACGACATTCCCGCACTGGGCGGTGGCGGCTTCGACATCCCCGGTCGGGCCGACGTGTACGCTTTGACCGCTGGCTTGAACTACCGTCCGCACGCCAATGTCGTGGTCCGTCCGGAAGTTCGCTACGACTGGGTGCGTGGTGTCACCTCGGACGAACTGGATCTCGTGGAAGCGTTCAGCGACAGCGGCCGGCCGCTGTTTGACAGCGGACGTGACGAGTTCACCTTCGGGATCGATACGATCGTCACGTTCTAAGTTCGCTCGAACGTAACAACACAGTGCTCAACCAGAGCCCGGCTGCCGCAAGGTTGCCGGGCTCTGTGCGTTTTCACACGGTGCGAACTCCCCTGCGGTAGACATCAACTCCTGCGCAATCGCTACAGCTCTCCAAAAACGAGCCAACCGCGAAAAACAGTTGTTCCGCTGAGGCGGAACAGGTTCAACCTTACGGATTCTGCGGGTCGATAGCCAACTCGGATGATTTACAAGCGAGGAAGGTCCGGTAGGGCGGCGAGCTTTCCAAGTTTTCCTTCCATATGATCAGGCAAATCCTCAAAGGGATTTGGGAGTTAGCGAACGATGAAGATTAGCAAACTGGGTTTCCTCGCTCTGCTGCTCGCCGGGACCGGGGCGAATGCGCACGGCGGCCAGTACTCGGGATATGCTGGGGATGCCCCCTCCAACTCTGCCCACGTCAACTTCTGCGATTGCGGCCAAGCCGTGTGTGGCTGTGAAGCGCTCGACGGTCCGGCCTGCGGCGCCGAGGCGCTGGGCTGCGACAGCGGCTGTGATTCCGCACCAGGCCTGCTCGGCCATAGCAGCCGATTCGGCGGCCTGGGGCTGTTGGACTGCGGTGACCTCGGCGAGCCTTGGACGCTGTTCGGCGAACACTGCGGTTGGTCGGCTGGCGGTTGGGTGCAGACCGGCTACCACACCGCCGCGATGGCGAACTTCAACAGCCGTCCTGACAAGGTGCAATTGCACCAAGCGTGGCTGTATGCCCAGAAGGCGATCGACACCAGCAGCGGCTTCGATATCGGTGGCCGCATCGACTATGTCTACGGCACCGACGGCCAAGATACACAGGCGTTCGGCACGACTCCGCGTGGCTGGGATAACAGTTGGGACCATGGCAGCGACTACGGCCATGCGCTCCCGCAGGTGTACTTCGAAGCCGGCTACGGCGACCTGTCGGTGAAGGTCGGTCACTTCTTCACGATCATCGGTTGGGAAGTGGTCGCCGCTCCGGACAACTTCTTTTACAGCCACGCCTACACGATGATCCACAGCGAGCCGTTTACCCACACCGGCGCGCTGGCGACTTACAAGGTCTCCGAAGACATCTCGGTAAACGGCGGCTACGTGGCGGGTTGGGACAGCGGTTTTGACGACAACGGCGATGCGTTTCTTGGCGGCCTGTCGTTGCAACTCACCGACGACTGGAACGTGACCTATGCGACTGTCGGCGGCGTGTTCGCCAACGGCAACTACGGACCGCGGGAAACCGGTTACATGCATAGCATCGTGACCCAGTATTCGCTGACCGATAAGCTGAGCTACATCACCCAAGGCGACTTGCTGCAGAGCGAAGGGGCCGATGGGGAAACGTTCCGCGACACCTACGGCAGCAACCAGTACCTGATCTACACGCTCAGCGACCGGTTGGCCGTCGGCACGCGATTCGAGTGGTGGAGCGTTTCGCGTGACAGCGTCGGTTTCGGCGGCGTCACCGGAGCCGGTAGCCGAGTCGACATCTACGACTTGACCGCCGGCCTGAACTACCGCCCCCATGCGAACGTCGTGTTCCGTCCCGAAGTTCGCTATGACTGGGCCCGCGGCGCCAGCTCGGCTGAACTGTCGAACTTGAACTACGGCAGCGGCCTGTTCGAAAGCGGTCGCGACCAATTCACCTTCGGCATCGACTCGATCTTCACGTTCTAAAGCGATTGCCGCAGCGACCGCGGGGACACACCTCACAGCCGGACCGCAGGGACACACCTCACTGCCGGACTGCGGGGACACACCCGCAGCCGGACCGCGGGGACACACCCGCAGCCCAGTGGGCCCCAAGCCCATCTTCATCAAGCTCGCTGCTAACGCCCTTCGGACTCAGGTTCGAAGGGCGTTTTTCGTTGCTGCTGCGGGGTTCTCGATCGCCTGCCTATGTTTTGGGCGAGCCGCTGCGAATCCTCGCCTACAGCTTAGGCAAAATCAGCTTTCCGGCCTGACTGTCCGGCCTCGACCCAATTTTTCTTGAATCCCGAAAGCCTTTTATATCAAGCATTTAGAACTCGATCTTAGGCTTCTTCGGTGGCCGTGGTCCCAGCGTTGCAATACCCCCGTCGCGACGCCGGCAACATGAACGAACGAATCGTCGTCCTTGTTTTTGATTTTGCAGGCCCAGGCAGGAATTGGCGAACCATAGTTCGACGGTGCGTGTTCGGCGTCGCTCGCTGGCTGAGTTTGTTGGAATCTCGCAAGAGTGCGGGATGGCATAGCCATGCGGATTATCGATTTCAATAGGCGAGAACCACACAAATGACACAAGCAGTAAGGGGGATGCCCCTCTGGATCGCTCTCCTCGTGGGGATGTTGGGGGTTGGCATGTCACTCGCGTCGGTCGCGTCCGCACAGGACAGCATTCCGGCGTTGATGGAGGCCGTAGACGAGGCCGACGCGGGTGACAGCGCCATTTCAGGCGCCTCGGACATCGAGTATTCGATCAACACGCTGATCATGTTCGTCTGTGCCGTCCTGGTGCTGTTCATGCAGGCCGGCTTTGCCATGGTCGAAGTCGGACTCAACGCCGCCAAGAACACGGTCAATATCTTGGCCAAGAACGTCATGGACGTGGCGATTGGGATCCTGCTCTACCTGCTGGTCGGCTACGCGTTGATGTACCCGAGCGACTGGAGCATTGAAAATTACCTCGGTACTCCTGGGGCGTTCATCGAACGTGACGGGGTGGGCGAAGTCGCACGCGGTGAGAACTACAGCAATTCTGCCGACTTCCTGTTCCAAGTGGCATTCGCAGCCACCGCGGCGACGATTGTTTCGGGTTCGGTTGCGGGACGCATGAAGTTCGGTGCTTACCTGGTTTACAGTGCCTTGTTGACCGGTCTGATCTACCCGATCAGTGGCTCGTGGAAATGGGGTGGCGGCTGGTTGGATCAAATGGGCTTCCAGGACTTCGCTGGTAGCATCGTCGTCCATGCCGTCGGTGGCTTTGCCGGTCTGGCGGGAGCGATCCTCCTCGGGCCACGTTTGGGTCGCTACTCGGCCGATGGCAAGAGCATTCCGCTGCCTGGCCACAACATCACCTTTGCCGCCCTCGGCGTGTTCATCCTCTGGGTCGGTTGGTACGGATTTAACCCCGGCAGCCAGTTGACCTACGCCGGTGCAGCCAATGCTGAAGCAACCACCTTCATCGCCATCACGACCAGCATCTCGGCAGCAGCCGGTGCTTTGGGGGCCTTGGGACTCGCCTGGATCCTGTTCGGCAAGCCGGACCTGACCATGGCACTCAACGGCGTGCTGGGCGGGTTGGTTGCGATCACTGCGAACTGTGACCGCGTCTCGCAACAGTCGGCAATCATCATCGGCCTGATCGGCGGTGCCTTGGTCGTAATGGGGGTCATCATGCTGGATAAGTTGCGGATCGACGATCCGGTCGGTGCCTGGCCCGTACACGGCTTGTGCGGCATCTGGGGCGGCCTGGCCACCGGCATCTTCGGCGACTTGCCCGAGGGAATCGAATCGGTCGGTCAGTTCATCGGGGTGCAGTTGATCGGAACGGTCGCAATCTGTGCCTGGGCCTTCATCCTGATGCTGATTCTGTTCGGCGTGCTCAAGGCCATCGGCATGCTGCGGGTCTCACCGGAGCATGAACAAGCTGGCTTGGACATCTCCGAGCACGGCATGCACGCCTATCCGTCGGACGCCATCGCCGGCGGTGCGGTTCACTAGCAAAAGTTGTACTTCGCACACCGCAGCGGCGGGGCTGCGGTGCGAAGTTGGTTGAAACACTGGATCTACCCACCGCCGTCTCGCCGTCGAAGGCTTCGGCCTTCGGCGGCGAGGCAACCGGCGGAGATCAAACTTGGACCCGAGAGTGGTCCTGACGCGTTCTTCTTGGCTCTTGCCTGGGCCAGAAGGATCCCCAATGGCCCGTGGCGAGTGTCCGCCTCACTCGCCCGGGCCGGGGTTTCCTTTCCGTCGACTTACGACGCCTCAACGCGTAACCCATCTATTCTGCGAGTGGCTTAGGCTGCAGGACAGCCTCTGTCTTCCGGCCGCGAAAACCGCCTCAATGGTTCGCGCCGGCCCCATTGCTCGCTAACATATCTCTCCCTACCCGACCCCGGCATTTTCGTCGCACCAGGCGGCAAGGCGCAACGTGAAGCTCATCATTGCAATCATTCAACCGAGCAAGTTGGAAGCGGTTAAAGAAGCCCTCACCAAAGTTGAGGTGTTTCGCTTGACGGTGATGGACTGCCAAGGCTTTGGCCGACAGAAGGGCCAGACCGGGATCTACCGCGGACACGAGTTCAGCGTCAATTTGCTCCGCAAGGTGCAACTGCAGATCGCCGTCAATGAACCGTTCGTCCAGCCGACAATCGATGCGATCCTCGAAGGCGGCCGCTCCGGTCCCGGCGGTGAAATCGGCGACGGCAAGATCTTTGTGCTGCCGATGGACGACTGCATCCGCATCCGCACCGGCGAACGCGGTAGCGAAGCTATTTAGCAAACGCGGTCGAATGCTGTGCCGATTGAGCGCGCGGTGTGGCGATGCGATTTCGGTGAGCAGCGGCAAGGCAATCTGCTTATCCCACCGTAGCTCGCTGCAGCTCACACTCCGACCGGCGGAGTGGTCGGCGACAAGGGTGGCCGTTCACTCCGTCGATCGATCAAACGATCCTGTAAAGCTGAAGCCGTGAGCAGCGGAAAGATAGCTTGCTCATCCCACCACAACTCAT
>CALELC010000051.1 GCA_937904535.1 uncultured Planctomycetaceae bacterium | reverse complement strand
CTGGTGGCGACCCATTCAACAAACCAGACACTCCCAAAACTGCTTCCATTCTCCTCAGAGGGTGCAGGCCAACCTGCCAACACACAAAACTACCGCTTGTCGGCAAACCAATCAGAGCTACGTTTCCAAGCGGCATCCAGTTCCTAGACAAGACACTGCGATGCCGGCCAAAGTTCAGGCGAGCATCGCGGTTTTGACTCACGTCTTTAACCGGAAAGTTGTCGCTGGATTAACTTTGCTCCTGTGCCGTTTCACCTGACCTACGCCTGCCCCGATCCCACTCCCGGGAAGGCATCAAGACAACCGCAGACCAACTGACCAAATCACAGTAGGAAATTTGGGACCAAAAACCGAAAAACTTCCCGAAAACTTTCTGCTACGCAGGGACTAAGTTATTGTCCAGTCAGTATTAGCGCACCGAAAAATACTTTGACGCCCGTGAAAGCTTTGACTGTCCTACATAGCGACGGTGGAAAAGGTTTCAAATCGTTGTAAGTTTTCGCGCTCAAATTGCGACAGCCAGTCAATGCCTCTGCCGTCTTTCCGGCCGAATTGGCAGCTGATCACTCAGCCTTGCTGCCAGTGAGACAGCTGGGTTTAGCAGCCAAAGCCCCTGTTTTGGCCGGCGCACAGCCACCAGCCAGCACGACCTGCCGCTCTCACTAATGACTGACCGGTAGTTCGGCCGCAGGCCGCTGCTCACTCCGCCGATGCCGCCGTACACGAGCCGCCCCTGGCGGGTAACCGGCCTCGATAGGCGCTAGCAACAATCGGGGTTCAGATCGCGGCAGCAAAATGCCGAAGTTCAGACTGTGAGAGCCGTTTGCTGGTTCTATGCCGCCTCCCCCTAGCGAGAGACGCTGAACTTCATGTTCGAGTCACCCGAAAATCGTCGCCAGTGGATCAAGACCGCAGCCGGTGCCAGTGTCGCGTTCTGGTGCGCTCAAGCGGCTGCCGAACCGGCTGCGCCCACCGGCACCAAGGTCCTGCTGGCGGCTGATCCCAGCCGTCAGTTGCACCGCGTGCGAGTAGAAATGGACATTGAAGGCAACATCAATGTTCCCCGCAATGCGTTGGTTTCCAAAGAAACGGCGAATCAGGTCCCGGTCAACAGCCGCTCGGTGCTGGACTGGGAAGAGCGGATTGTCGGTTTCGCGAGCGACCGGACTGCGCATGCCGCGGAGTGCTTCTACTATGAAGCTCGCAGCACCGGCAAGGTCGGCAAGAAAGAGCACTCGCTGCAGCTTCGGCCGCAATCGCAATACATCCGCGTGCAGCGAGACGAACCGAAGTGGGTGATGTACTCGCCGACCGCATACCTTGAAGGTCAGGAACTCGACCTCGTCAAGGTTCCCGCCAGCAGCTTGGCGATCGATGCCCTCTTGCCGCAGGCAGCGGTCGCTGTGGGCGCAACCTATCAGCCCGATCAGCAGGTGCTGGCCAAACTGCTGTCGCTCGCCGCGGTGCAGTCGAGCACGGTTAGCGGCGAAGTCGTTGAGATTGGCGACAAAACAGCCAAAATTCATTTCAATGGCAAAGTCGAGGGCTCGGTCGGCGGCGTACCGACCTCGATCGATTTAGTAGCCAAGCTCGTGTTTGACCGCGAATTGGCTTGCTGCACCTGGCTGGCTGTGGCGATCCGCGAAGGCCGTGAGATCGGCAAATCCGAACCGGGATTCGAGATCGCCGGCACCATCCGCATGATCCGCAAGCCGCTGGATGCTCCGGTGCGACTTCCCCAAGCGCCTGCGTCCGATATGGACAGCGTTCCAGCCGATCGGCTGTACAGCGAACTTGCCAGCGCTGCGGTCGGTTATGCTGCGTTGATGGATCGGCGCTGGAAAATCATGACCGATGTCCCTGGGTCAAGTATGATGCGGATGATCCAGGACGACACCGGCATCGCTCAGTGCGACCTGCGTCCGCTTGGCAAGATGGCTGCGGGAGTTCAACTGACGCTCGAGGCGCTCGTGAGCGAAAGCCGGGTGTCGATGGGTGAGCGGTTTGTCGAGGTGCTGCAGTCACGCGAAGAACTCAATGAGTCTGGCCTCAGAGTGCTGCGAGTGACGATCCAGGGTGCCGTGCAAAACGTGCCGGTGCAGTGGATCTTCGTCCATTTCTCCGATGACTCCGGACGTCGTCTGCTGGCGACGATGACGGTCAGCAACGAGCACCTCGAATCCTTCGCCGGCTCGGACGAGCAATTGATCGCCTCGCTGCGGTTCTTGCCGCTCGACGATGAAACGCTCGGTGTGGCGAACCGTCCGCAGAGCGGCGACGTCAAATAGATGTAACTTTTTCTTTACCTGATTCTGTTGCTCCCGGGAGCAACGAGTGTGATGCCGTGACGGTAAAATCGATGCTAAGCTCGATCAGCTTAATCTGGGCGGGCGCCCTTCCACGCTCGGGCGTACGATCCGCGGCGACCTCGACGATCAAACGTCCACGGACTCGCCGTGCGCGATCGACTGCGATCGGCCGTTCGGCTGCAACACTCGCATTGCTGGGACTGCTCGGTTGCGCAGCCGCCCACGGCCAAGATGCGGCTCCCGTGGCGGACCAGGACGCGACGGCAGACCTCGCGGAGCAATTGCCCGAACAGGAACCAGTCCGGACGCAGACCACGCGGTTTGCTCCGGGCGTCGTCAATGTTATTCCACCCGCACCGCATCCGGAAGAAACGTTTTCGGGACCGATGACGCTGCAAGCGTTGATCGACGCGCACCCGGAAATCCAGTGGAAGGCCCCTGACTACACCGATGGTCGGCCGTTCTTCGACCCGCGGACTCGGACGCTGATCGAAATGGCGCGGCAGGTAACACTGCGTCGCGAGATCTATTGCCTCGAGTTCTCGTTTAAGCCGCTGCGAATGATTTACCTCGATGTCCCTCAGCCCAACGGCCGGATGGCCCGCAAGCTGATTTGGTACATGGTCTATCGGGTTCGCTATCGAGGCGGTGACCTGCGACCGGCCGCTGACCTGGTCGGCAACGCGCCGCTCTACAAGCGCGTCGAGTCGGTGAGTTATGACTCGCGTCGCGCGTTCCCGATGTTGGTGCTCGAGGATTACGTCCGCGACAAGCAATACCTCGACCGCGTGCTGCCCACGGCCAAAGAGCGAATTGGGCTGCGGGAACAAATCACCGCTCCGCTGTATGACAGCATCGAATTGCCTGGCGTCGAGATCCCGCGCTCCAATGACGAGGACGCTCCCGGCGTGTGGGGAGTTGCGACCTGGGAGGACGTCGATCCGCAAATCGATTTCCTCTCGGTGTACGTCTATGGCCTGACCAACGCCTTCAAGCAAGAGGGTGAAGGGGACGAGGCGACGTATCAGAAGAAAGCGCTGCGGCTGAACTTCTACCGGCCGGGTGACGCGATCAATCAAACCGCTGACATGATTCGCTTCGGCGTTCCCGCGTACTCCGATCCGCAAGAGCAGGAATACGTGCTGCAGCAATACGGAATCGAGTCACGACTTGATTACGAGTGGGTTTTCCGATAACTTTTCTCAAAACCACGTTCAACTGCACCCACATCCACTCGGTTTGATAGAGACATGGCACATAAGAAAGGCCAAGGCAGCAGCCGCAACGGTCGCGACAGCAACGCACAACGCCGCGGAGTCAAGCGGTTTGGTGGCGAAAGCGTCACTGCAGGCAGCATCCTGGTCCGCCAGGTTGGCACCAAGTTCCATCCCGGCCGCAATGTCGGCTGCGGCAACGATTACACGCTGTATGCCTTGGTCGACGGCCATGTCCGCTTCGACCGCGAAGGGCGTCGCGTCAACATCGACGCGCTGGCTCAGTAATTGCTGAGCGTTCGAGCGAGCAGGGGCTGATCCACTCGCCTGAAACCGTGTGATGACGTTCAACGGCCGGCCCGCTGGGGTCGGCTGTTTGCATTTCCAGACCTTGCCGCTGAGTCGGCACCGCCTGGGCCGGTCGGTTCTCCGGTCCCCATGACCTATCGTTAGCTGAAGTACACACTCGAATGTTTGTTGATCGCGTCGAAATCGATTTGAGGGCCGGCAAGGGCGGAAACGGATGCGTCAGCTTCAGGCGGGAAAAGTACGTTCCCCGCGGCGGTCCTGACGGGGGTGACGGCGGCGACGGAGCGAGCATCATTCTGGAAGCCCGCGAAGGCGTAAATAGCCTCGCCCAGTTCGCCAACCGCAAGTTCTGGCGCGCGCCCAATGGTGCCCCTGGCCAAGGCTCCGGCTGCAATGGCCGCGCAGCTCGCGACCTCAAGCTGTACGTCCCGCCGGGAACGGCAGTGATCGACGCCAAACAGCACTTCGTGATCAAAGATCTGCTCAACCCCGGCGACAGCGTGATTGTTGCCCGTGGTGGCAAACGGGGACGCGGCAACGTCTCCTTCAAGTCCGCCCAAAACCAGGCGCCGCGCGAATCGACACGCGGCGAAGAAGGCGAGTCACGGCTCGTGATTTTGGAACTCAAGTCGATTGCCGACGTCGGCTTGCTGGGTATGCCCAACGCCGGCAAGAGCACGCTGCTGAGCCGCATCAGCGCCGCTCGCCCCGAGATCGCCAATTACCCCTTCACCACGAAGCACCCCAACATCGGCATCGTTCACCCGACACCCGACACGTCATTCGCGGTCGCCGATATCCCGGGTCTGATCGAAGGTGCCAGCGAAGGCATTGGGCTGGGGCACGAGTTCTTGCGACACGTCGAGCGGGCCGGCCTCTTGGTGCACTTGGTTGAACCTCTGCCAAGTGACGGCTCCGCTCCGGTGGCCAACTACCAAAGCATTCGCCAGGCACTCGAAAGCTACAGCCCTGAACTGGCAAAGCGCGAGGAAATCGTTGTCGTCAGCAAATGCGAACTCCCCGGAGCCGTTGAGGTCCGCGACGCACTGGCCCAGGCGACGCAGCGGGAAGTTCGCGTGATCAGCGCCGTCACCGGCGAAGGCCTGCCAGAGCTGATCCAGCGAATTGCGGCACGATTAGCAGAGCTAGGGACGGCGGCCCCAGCCCCACCGGCATCTCTCGCTTCCAGCGCCAACACAACCGGCAACCCA
>CALELC010000050.1 GCA_937904535.1 uncultured Planctomycetaceae bacterium | reverse complement strand
CCGCCGCAGGAAGACACCACCTTTGGGCAACTGATCCACGAGTTGACGGATCCCATCATTCCGGCAGTCATTCCGGGCGTGAAAGCCGTACATGCGGTGGATGCCTCAGGCGTGCATCCGCTGCTGCTAGCGATCGGCAGCGAACGTTACATGCCGCAACTGCCCTCGGATCGGCCGCAGGAATTGCTGACCCAGGCCAATGCGATTCTCGGCAATGGGCAATTGTCATTGGCTAAATATCTGTGGATCACTGAAGACCGCAGCGGCCAACTCGATATCCACGATGTGCGGGCGTTTTTAATCCATGTGCTGGAACGTTTCGATCCACGGCGCGATCTGCATTTTCAGACGCAAACCACGATCGACACCTTGGATTACAGCGGCACGGGATTGAACCAAGGAAGCAAGCTGGTGATCGCTGCGGCCGACACGCCATTGCGGCAACTGGCGCACTCGCTGCCTGACGACCTGCAACTGCCTGATGGATTCAGCGCTCCGCGAGTTGTCATTCCGGGAGTACTGGTGATTCAGGCCCCCGAGTTTTTAGGGCCTGACTCACGCGCAGACCTGCACCGGTTTTGCCGTGAGTACCACGACCGCGACGCGGCGAAGTTTCCGCTGATCACGCTGGTCGACGATAGCGCTTTCGCTGCCAACAACCTTCACAACTGGTTATGGGTTACCTTTACTCGCAGCAATCCCGCGGCTGATCTTGACGGAATCGACAGCGATGTGGTCGATAAACATTGGGGCTGCCGCGGTGCGATTGTGATCGATGCGCGGCTTAAACCGCATCACGCACCGCCGTTAATAGAAGATCCGCAGGTCACGGCAAAGGTTGACGCGCGGGCGGCTCGCGGCGGGGAACTGGGACGGTATTTGTAGTTGCCGCGAACGGGAGCGGAGGATGCCGGGAAAGCGATTGAGTACAATGATAGCTACCGAGTGGCACTGGTCGACGACCGGGTCACTCGACGCGTTACTGATCGCCTGTTTAAGGATGCCGACGTGAGCCGCGATGAACCTTCGATCTCGACCGATGAGTCGACCAGCGAAGTGACATCCGCACCTAACGCGTCTGCTTTCGCGCATCCCGAGAAGCTGTCTCGGGACTCGGCGATGGCCAATCTGTCGATGGCTAACTACTGTTCCTTAGTGGAGAGTTTGCCGCTTTTTCTGCTGATTAAAGACAAAGATGGCCGGCGTTTGTATGCCAATCAAGCGTATTTGCGATATCGCAATATGACGGCCGAGGAACTAATCGGGAAACGCGACGAAGATCTGTTTTCACCCGAGATCGCAGCCGCCTATCGCCAAGACGATCTGCAGGTCATGCAGACGGGTAAGCCACTGCAAGGAATCGAGCAGACGCAGTCGGCCACGGGCGAGCTACAGTGGGTGGAACGTTACAAGTGTCCATTATGGGATGCTGACGGCAATATTTGTGGTGTGCAGTTGTTGTTCTGGGACGTGACGGCACGCGTCAAAGCAGAACAACATCGCGACCAAGAGCGGCAGTGGCTGCAGACGCTGTTGGACAACATGCCGGACAGCATCTATTTCAAGGATGAACAAAGCCGATTCATTCGCGTCGGCGCCGGGATGGCAAAGAAGTTCGGCCTGGCAGATAGCTCGCAGGTGATCGGTCTGACCGACGCCGATGTGTTCACGGCCGAACATGCTGAGCCGGCGCGGCGTGACGAACTGGAGATCATGCGAACGGGCCAACCGGTCATCAATCGGATCGAGCGCGAGACGTGGCCGGATCGCGAAGATACCTGGTGCTCCAGTACGAAGCTGCCGCTTCGCGACGCGAGCGGCAAGATCATTGGGACGTTTGGGATCTCACGTGATATCACCGACCTGAAGCGAGCCCAAGACGAACTGGCCCGAGCACGCGATTTAGCGGATCAAGCGAACCGTGCTAAGAGCGATTTCCTGGCCAATATGAGTCATGAAATTCGCACGCCGATGAACGCGATCATCGGAATGTCGGAACTGCTGGCGCAGACGTCGCTCAGCCGTGAGCAACGTGATTTTCTCGACTTGGTTCGCGAAGCCGCTGATTCGTTGTTGCGGTTGCTCAACGACATCCTCGACTTTTCCAAGATCGAAGCGAGCAAGCTGGAACTTGAGTCGATCCCGTTTTCGCTGCGTGACTGTATCGGCCGCACCGGCCAAACGCTGTCACTGCGAGCCGCTCAGAAAGGGTTGGAACTCGTCTGCCGTGTCGCTCCGGATATCCCCGATCGACTCGTCGGCGACCCCGGACGGTTGCGGCAAATTCTGATCAACCTGATTGGCAATTCGCTGAAGTTCACCGAAGTGGGCGAAGTGCTGGTCGATGTGTCACTCGATCGAGGAACTCAGCGGGACGCGGACGCAGTGCGCGGCAGCGCCGCCCCGGCCGGTATTCTGTCCGCTAGTGACTTGGCTGCCGATGTCTCCGCAGCCGGCGAGGGTGGCCAGTTCGCTGCGCCCCTGGGCGAGGAACTCTCGTCGGAGGAATCAGACGAAGCTTGTGATCAGCGACTGCGGTTGCTGTTCAGTGTTCGCGACACCGGCATCGGTATTCCAAAAGACAAGCAAGCGTACGTGTTACAAGCCTTCGCACAGGCGGATGCAAGCACCACACGCCGGTTTGGCGGCACCGGCTTGGGACTGACGATCTCGTCGGAACTGGCGAAGTTGATGGGCGGCGAGTTGTGGCTCGAGAGCGAAGTCGACGTCGGCACGACGTTTTATTTCACTGCCGAGTTCGGGGTGGCTAAGCACCAGGGAATGTCGCAGACTCGTGCCCTGACCTCGTTGACCGATTTGCCCGTTCTGGTGGTCGATGACAATGCGACCAATCGCCGGATATTGCAAGAAGTTTTCACTGCTTGGCGGTTGCGACCCACGGTCGTTGCTGGCGGACCGCAGGCGCTCAAAGAACTGGATCGAGCGGAATCGTTGGGGCTGCCGTACCGGTTGGCGATCCTCGACTGCATGATGCCCGATATGGACGGATTTGAGTTGGCCGAGAAAATCCGTCAGCGGTTCCAAGACGAGGAATTGCGATTGATCATCCTCTCGTCAGCCTCGCGGTTGGGTGATTCGGAGCTCTGCCAACGGGTAGGGGTTTCGCGGTACTTGACCAAACCGGTGGTGCAGTCGGAACTGCTCGATGCGATTCTCCAGGTGATGCACGTGGTCGATGATGATGAGCCTTGCCTGCGAGCTGCTTTGCCGGCATGCCCGCCGCTGAAGGTCCTGTTGGCGGAGGATGGGCTGGCGAATCAGGTGGTTGCCCGCGGGCTGTTGCAGGCCGCCGGACACGAAGTCGTGATCGTCTCGGACGGTCGTGAAGCGGTCGAGCGGTGGAGATCCGAGCCCTTTGACGTCATCCTGATGGATATGCACATGCCGGAAATGGATGGCTTGGAGGCAACTCGGGAAATCCGTCGCATTGAAAAACAGCGTTCCTTGCGGCCGACACCGATCGTGGCGATCACGGCGGCTGCGATGAGCGAGGACACGCGTCTCTGTCTGGATGCTGGGATGGACGCGTTCTTGTCCAAACCGGTGCAGGGCAGTCTGCTCTACGAGACGCTCGCGATGCTCGCCGATCGAATGGACAGCACCACGTTGGCATCGAGTTGCCGCGGAACTAGCGGTGAGGTTTGTCTTCCGCCGCCAGTTCCAACCGCGGACGCCGACGCGGTGGGCTGCGAGTTGGCAGACGAGGAAGTGATCAATCTTGCTGAGGTGATGCGGCGGTTGCCCGGCGGCTTATCAGCGATCAAACGCTTGTCTGAGGTGTTCTTAACCGAATGTCAGATGCTGATGGGCAAGATGGAACAGGCGGTAGCCAAAAATGACCTCTGCCAAATCGAATACCTGGCCCATACGCTCAAAGGATCGTCGAAGCTGTTCCAAGCGTCGCGGCTGAGTGCGACCGCGTTCGAAATGGAACGGAACGCCAAAGCCGGCCGCAGCGAGGAGATGCCGCGGCTGCTGGAGATCTTGCGCGAAGACGAGTGGCAGGTGCGGTCGCGGCTGCGACGGCTGTTGGTCATCGACGGTTTGCCACCCGCGTAGCCACCCCGGTCAGGCGGCGCGGCGGTGCTGCTGCTCGTCGTGGTGCTGAACCGCCTCGTGCTGCTCCTGCGCTGCGGCCGCAGCCTCTCGATGTTCGGCGATGGACAGCGTAGGTTGCATGCTCTCGGACTCGGCCTGCCACGTTTGCGCCAGCGCATCGATTTGGCTTGCCGCTAGTCGTGCGACGACTTCACCCTGGGGAGTATGAATTTTGACCTCGTCCTCCTCCAGGAACCACACGGCATGATACAGTTGGAAGCGAAATCGACGTCCGCAAAAATACCCATCGCGGATCAGCAGTGCTTCGCTCAACGCCCGGTCGCAGTCGCCCTGGTCGGGGTGACGCTCAGAAATCCACTTGCGCAGCGCTGCACGAACAGTAGACAACCGCTGGGAATTGGTCATGGACAAACCGCTACGACGTTAATTCAAGGCTACCGGCGACCATCGGGGCCGCTGCGCCGGTCGCATGCATGGAAATCGGGGCAACGCTAGTATCGACGCGTAACACCCGCAGAGACGAGAAAAAACACCGCATCGTCAGACTCGTCGCAGACCTCGCAATTTGCCGCCGTGTTGCCTCTGCCCAGTTGGCCCTCCCCGCGTGACTTACGCATTGATGCCTTCATGAAGACACTGCTCAACGAACAGGAATTGCAGGCCGGCGTGCAACGGCTGGCGCGCGAAATCGACGCTGCCTATGGTGATCGCCCGCTGACCGTGGTCGCCGTTATGACCGGGTCGCTGGTGCTGTTTGCCGACTTGATTCGAATGCTCTCCATGCCGCTGCGTGTGGGCGTGATTCAGGCGAGCAGCTACCGTGACGGCACCCAAGCCGGTGAGTTGACGGTCGACTGCCGGATGATGATCGATGTCGTCGGCCGCGAAGTGCTGTTGGTCGACGATATCTTCGACACTGGACGAACGTTGCAGCGATTGGTTAATGAAGTGACTCAGATGGGTGCAACATCAGTTCGCTCAGCCGTGTTGCTTCACAAGCAACGCCCTCACGACGTAACGATTCTGCCAGATTTTGTCGCGTTCGAGATCCCAGATGAGTTCGTCGTCGGCTACGGGTTGGATTACCAAGATCACTATCGCAATCTTCCGTTCCTCGCCGTTCTGGAGGAAACTGATCTACGGCAGGGCACGCAGTGATTCTTAGGGTGCAATCATGAAATTGGCCTCCGTTACGGCCCGTGGCGCGCAACGGCTTGAAGCAGGCGGGTGATGCTTGGTCGGTTCGACACGGGTCTTGATGATCTGCGGTCACTACTGGCCGCATCTTTCAGTCGATGCTGCCGGGCGGGATGTGCGTTTGGCCAGCGCCTTGATGCGAGCCGGTTTGACCGTGGAGGTGCTAACGCCGCGGTATGCCGCTTCGTGGCCAGAGGAGCTGCGACACCGCGAGATTCCCGTTCATCGCCCCGTCGCGGCGGCCCGCAGCCAATGGTCGATCAGCCGCTACTTGAAGTACCTCGAAGTCTGGCTGACGCAGCACGCGTCGCGCTTTGACGTCCTGTTTTGCACAGCACTGCGCGAGGAGGCGATTGCTGTGACGCGGACGGCGGCCCGGCGGCGCCTCGGTGCCGTACTGCAGCACAGCGGCACAGCTGGCGCAGCCGATCATCTGGCTTGGCCGGCGATGCGGTATGGGCGTCGACTGCGCCTGGCGTTGAACCAAGCGGATGCGATCGTGGTCAACTGGGCCTCGGTTCAGCGTGATCTGGTGGCGCTGGGCGTACCGGCGAAGCGACTGCAGCGCATCGATTTGGGGATCAGTGCCGGTGCGGCGCCGGCCCGTGAGCCGTTGCGTGGCGACAGGGCGGGAGCGTTGAAGTCGCGATTGGCCCTGGCGGCGGTCAACCGTGACCTGGAGCTCGACCGCGACAGCTTGGTCGTGCTCGCCGCCGGCCAAATGAACTACCTCGGTGGGATGATGACGCTGGCCGAGGCGACGACGAACCTGATCGATCAATGGCCCGACTTGCGGCTGTGGCTGATCGGCGACGGGGCCCAGCGCGACGAGCTGCATGGCTATCTCCGCTACCAGGGAATTCGCCAGAACGTAGCCATGCCGGGAACGTTTGTCGATTTTGAAGATCTTTTCCGCGTGGCTGACGTGGCGGTGCTGCCTTCGCCAGCCGATGGGCTAGAAGAAATGTTGCCAGCCGCTCTGGCGGCTGCCGTGCCGCTGGTGATCGTTGATACCGCCGATACGCGGGCGTTTCTTGGCAGCTGTGAGCAGTCCGTGGGCTGGTTTCAGCCCGGCGATGTCGCCGGCCTGCAGGCGGCGATTCGCACTGCACTGGTGGAGTTGCCCGCCCGTCGAGCGGAAGCGATGCGGCTTCGCCGGGAGTTGTTGCGGCGACGCTCCTACGATGTGACGGTCGCCCAGTACAAACAGCTGTTTGATTCACTGGCGGCGTCACCGTCCGACCCCTCATCAGCCGCACGACGACTGCCCGTGGATCCTTGAATCCATTTCCCCAATCGCCCTTTGCATTCCCTCCTGACCTCTCTTTCGATCCTGTGACCCAATCATCGTCGTCTGCTCACTCCGATCTTCGCGTGGCCCTGATCATCCCGTCGCTTGACCAGGGGGGAGCCGAGAAACAGCTTTGTCTGCTCGCCAGCGGCTTGCCGCAACACGGCATCCAGCCGCATATGATCGTGCTGACACGCGACGGACCGCTGCGGTCAAAGCTTAACGACGCGGGCGTAGCGATTGACGTTATCGGCAAACGATTTCGCGCCGATCCGACGGCTTATTTCCGCTTGCGGCGTCTGCTGCAGCGAACGTCGCCAACGATTGTGCACACCTGGCTGTTTGCCGCCAATGCATATGGGCGCCAGGCGGCGCTGAGCGTGGGTGTCCCCGTTGTGCTGGGAAGTGAGCGATGTGTCGATCTGTGGAAGAGTCCCTGGCATTTCGCCATCGACCGTTACCTTGGCCGTCGCAGCGCAGCCATCACCACCAACAGTTCAGGCGTCCGTGATTTTTATCAGTCGCAGGGGGTGGGCCAGGATCGGTTTGTGATCATTCCCAACGGGATCCCGCCACGGCAGGTTGCTGAGATTTCTCGCGAAGAGGCTTGCCGGCGTCTGGAGGTCGATCCTGAACGCAAGCTGATCTTGGCCGTTGGCAGATTGTGGCCGCAAAAACGATATCGCGATCTGATTTGGGCAGCCGACCTCGTCGCGACGCTGCGCGGCGACACCACTTTGGTGATCATTGGTGACGGACCGCAGAGTGGGGAATTGCTCCGGCACCGCGATGCCGTGTCCCATCCGCGGCATGTGCGCTTCGTCGGGCATCGCAGCGATGTGCTGGAACTCCTGCCGCACGCGGATGTGTTCTGGAACGGCAGCGAATATGAAGGGCAAAGCAACTCGCTGATCGAAGCGATGCAAGCGGGCTGCGCCGTGGTTGCGTCAGATATCCCCGGTAACCGTGACTTAGTCATCCACGGTCAGACCGGCCTGCTGGTGGGTGTCGGTGACCGGGCGGACTTTGCGCGCAAGACCCAAACATTGCTGGAAGACCGCGACCTCGCCGTCAGACTCGGCGAGGCCGCCCGTCAAAAGATTGCCGACGATTTCAGTGTCGATGCGATGGTTGCTGCGCACGCAGCCCTGTACCGGCGACTAGCGCAGTCGCGCGGTTAGCGTGAGCCGCGTTTAGCTTGGTTGCGACGGCCTTGCGAAGCGACCTTGCCGGGCATCCGCGAACCGCCACCGGGTTTAACCGCGGTGGGCTTGGTCGCAACGCCGCCTTGGGGAGAGCGTTTGCGGGCTTTGCCATTGGTCTGGCTGCTGCCTTCGGTGCCCTCGCGTCCTGCCGCCATGGCTGCCGCGGCCAACCCAGTGGCGACGGCCACCGGTGCGGTCGGGGACGCCGATTTGGCGCGGACAGAGGATCGCGGCGGAGCCTTGCGCTTGGGTGGCCCTTTTCGCTTGGCTGACGCTTGGGGTGTGGCTCCTTTCTTCGCAACCGCCCGTTTGCCAGCAGCGGTGTTAGTGGCCGCATTGGCCGCTGTGGCGGAGCCTTGCGAGGAGTTGGCGGCGGAACTGGCGGTCGGGGCCGAGGCAGCCGCGGCACCGTTCGTGCTGAGCTTGGCGGTCTTTTGGCTGAGGGAACGGCGGACGCTTGCCCGCGTTGCCCGGTGTTCATCGGTCCGCCCCGGTTTGCTCGGTTGGGGCTTGGCGGTGGACGCGGAACCAGCGGACGCTCCGTCGATTTTGCTCAGCCGTTTCTCGAAGCGGTTAAGTGCCTCGTCGAATAGCTGCGCTTTGTCGCTGCTGCGAGCGTTCGCTTCGCCCAGTTTGTCCGCGTTTTGACTCTTGGTGGTGCGGGTCTGCGACGCCGCGCGATCACGCCACTTATCTCGCAGCGTGCGGGCCCGGCGGATGGAGGAACGCAGTTGCTTCGGATCGAGGCTGCCGATCTGACGGGTGGTGCTCTGGAGAACCAAATCGAGCTCTGCAGGAGTGCAGATTTGGCGAGCTTGGGCAACACGAATGGCCACGGTGATGCTCCTGGAGAAAGGAAATTTCCGCTATGACCAGTGTTGGTAGGTGTGATAGCAAAAGCAAGTGCAGCAAACAGCCCGTCAAGGGGATATCGGTCGAAATCCTGCGGGCCGGGGGCATCGGCCGTTGCCAGAAGACGCTCGGCTTATCACACTGCCATGCTTCGATCATGACGGCCGGATCAACGCATTGGTGTCCGGCGGTCCTGCGTCCGCCATTCCGATTACCCCCACCGAATCCGATGTCAGAATTGAACAAGTACAGTCGCCGTATCACTCAACCGAAAAGCCAAGGTGCCTCGCAAGCGATGCTCTACGGCACCGGCATGACTCCGGAAGACATGAATAAGGCGCAGGTCGGGATCGGCAGTGTCTGGTACGAAGGCAAC
>CALELC010000049.1 GCA_937904535.1 uncultured Planctomycetaceae bacterium | reverse complement strand
CTATCTGCGAGCAGTGTAGTTCATCCGCTAGCAGGAGTGGTGCGGATGGACAGTGGAAACAAAGGATGGTTGCTGAGCGGATCAACTGGGGACCAGAGGCAATCAGCTTCGTCGGCCGGTAAAATTTCTCTGTCGGTTTGCGCAATCCCTCATAGAACCTGGGATTTTGCGGCACTAGACTGAGGAGTTCGTGCTGACTCGCTGCGGTCAATCTCCTCTTGCGGCGATCGGCCGTTCGCCGGTGAGCCCGCCTCTGCTCCACAACCTGACTGGCAAACCGTCAGGCTTATCCTCGTCTGTCGTCACTCATTGCGAAGGTCGGATGATGAACATGACTCTGTTGCGAAAACCCCTTCGGTTCGCGGCAATCTTGGCCGCCACTCTCGTCCCAAGTGGTTCGACAATTGCTACGGAGTCGAAGGACCAGGCGGTTGTCGCTGCGAACCGACCATTTGAGGCTCCTGAGATTCAGTTGCCAGACATCGATGAGCAGCAGTTTTCGGCGTCTGAGGTAGGAACGAAGATCCCTGTCTACACGCCCGGTGCCGAATGGGGCACCCAAGCGGAGCCGTTAACGCAGATGCAGGATCCCCTGCCGGCCGAAGAATCGATCCGAGCCTTTGCGGTCCCGCGGGGGATGGAGCTTTCGATTTGGGCCAAGGAATCAGCAGACAACTGGCCTGCGGGATCCCAGGAACCAGCCGCACTTGCCGGACTTCAAGGTAAACCGATTGCCATGAATTGGGACGAGCAGGGACGCCTGTGGATCTGCGAGACAGTCGACTATCCCAACGAGCTTCAGGAATCGCCGGCGAAGGGCCGCGACCGGATCAAAATTTGTGAGGATACGGACAACGACGGCCAGGCGGATAAGTTCACGGTTTTTGCCGAAAACCTTAGCATCCCATCGACGCTCGTTTGCTACCGGGGCGGGGTCATTGTCCAAGACGGGCCGACGACCGTTTATCTAAAGGATATTGACGGCGACGATGTCGCGGACTTTCGCCAAACCTTGATTACCGGTTGGGCGATGGGGGACACGCATGGCGGTGTCAGCAACTTTCAATATGGCCCAGACAATTGGATCTGGGCGATGCAGGGTTACAACAATTCTCAGCCCGTGATCAACGGTCAGCCGCAGATGAGATTTCGGCAGGGCTTCTGGCGATTCAAAGTGCGAGCGGGCGCAGCGGATGAAACGGCTCCGGCCTATGCCATCGATGCCACAAATGGTGTTGTGTCGCAGCAATCGTCACAGGCTTTTGATGACCACACGATTCGCATTGATGCTTTAGAGTTTATCCGTGCCACCAATAACAACACCTGGGGGCTGGGCTTCAGCGAGGAAGGCTATGTATTTGGCTCCACCGCCAACGGTTGCCCGAGTGTGCACATGCCGATTGCCAATCGCTACTATGATCAGGTGGCGGGTTGGTCACCGGAGACTTTGCAAAACATCGCTGACTCCCATCGTTTCCGGCCGATCGACAATCGGATTCGGCAAGTTGACTGGCACGGCGGATTCACTGCTGGATGTGGCTCAGCAATCTACACTGCCAGAAACTATCCCCAGACGTGGTGGAACCGCATTCAGATGGTCTGCGGTCCGACGGGACATCTCGTCGGTTCGTTTGTATTGGAAAAGCAAGGCGCGGGGTACCGCAGCCGCAATGCCTTCAATACGGTTGCCAGCGTCGATGATTGGACCGCGCCGATCATGGCAGAAGTTGGTCCCGATGGAAATGTCTGGATCTTAGACTGGTACAACTACATCGTTCAGCACAATCCGACGCCGCATGGCTTTGAAACCGGGAAAGGGGCGGCGTATGAAAGTGATCTGCGCGACAAACGCTTTGCCCGGGTCTATCGCCTACTGATGTCGGCGGAAAACACCGCTCAGGCCACACGGTCGCGAGATCTAGCGGGCGCGAGTCATTCGGAGCTTGTAGAGGCTCTGAGCGACAGTAACTTTTTTTGGCGTCGCACCGCCCAGCGTTTGCTGATCGAACGCGGAGCGTCGGACGAGGCCACGCTGCACTCGCTGCGCGATCTGGTGGCTCGCGGGCAGGTGGACGAGATCGGGCTCGACCCGGCTGCAATGCACGCCATCTGGACATTGGCCGGGCTAGCGGAATCGGGCAACGAAGCGGCTACCAAAGCTCTGGCGGAAGCATGTGAACTTGGATTTCAGCACGTTTCGAGCCCCGTGCGTAACGCTGCGGTGGGATTCTGTTCCGAATCATTTGTCACTCGCGCCATTGAGTTAGGGTTGCAACGTGATGCTGATCCGAAGGTTCAGTTGACGCTCCTGCTCCGTTTGGCCGAGAGTCAATCGGGGACATTGCTGCCCAGTCGCGAGCTTGCGGATTTGGCTGCGTCGATCGCCGACGACCGCATTTTGCTGGATGCCTGGACTGCGGCTGCATCGACCGAGGCCGTCGAAGCCTTGGTTGCGCTGTGCGGAACGGATCTCAGCCCTGAAACGCGTCGCCGGGTCAATGCATCGGTAGCCGTTTTGGCCGAGCATGTCGCGCGCAATCGGCCGACGGCCAAGCAGATTAGCCGACTCTTGGAGGTTGATCCGCGGTC
>CALELC010000048.1 GCA_937904535.1 uncultured Planctomycetaceae bacterium | reverse complement strand
ACTCGGCGGATTGGTATCGCCTTCCTTGGGCCGCAGGACTGAAAAAATCCCATCCCGCGGTGGGTCGATCAGAATGTGAGCGTGAGCGATGTCAGCGAACATCTCGCCGCCGTGAAACGTGCTGGCTCCCACGCCGCGAATCTTGGCGATGCCCAACTCTTCGGCGATTCCCCAACCGAGCGCCGCACCGACACCGGCACCGGCGACCGCACGTTTGAGCAGGCGATAGGGATCCGCGAAAAAGGTAAGTTGCGGACGGGTGTCGGCCGCGCCGATGCAGCGGCCCATCACCGCGGCAAAATCGGTCGACTCCGCGAGCGTCTTTTCGCTGGCCTTGCCGTTCCACCGCGCGAGCGCATCGGTTGCGACGTTCGGTCCAATGCCGATCAGCGTGGCGCCCGCGCGATGGAGATACTCCAGTTGCGATCCGCTGCCATCGGGCCGCATCATCCGACGAACTTTGGTATCGCCGACCGATTCAGTGCGCGCCACCGCTCCACCGCGGGCCACCCGCCGCTCGACGTCCTCGAGTACTTTGACGAGCGTTTTGTTGTCCTCGCCGGTCTCGATCACGAACAGCCAACCTAGGCCGCCCTGTTGCTCGCGTTTTTCTTGCAAGCGGCGGCGGATCGCCTCGGGCGATTCGTCCTTGCTGGTCGCCTCGCCGTCGCTGGGCGGATTTATCGCAGCGGTAGGCACCAGCCCGACGGCGAACTGTCCGTGCGGAATGTC
Organism: uncultured Planctomycetaceae bacterium; assembly: GCA_937904535.1. Taxonomy (GTDB): domain Bacteria; phylum Planctomycetota; class Planctomycetia; order Pirellulales; family Pirellulaceae; genus UBA6163. Next base: position 1,286 of record CALELC010000048.1, on the reverse strand, counting down.
GAGCAACTCGTCCAGCGTCACGCCCAATTCCCCACTGACCTCCTCGAATAGCTCAGCCACGGTGACAAATACGTCGCTGGCGAAGGGACGAAGCTTCGGATCAGACATCATCTGCCCGATGGAACTCGCTTTCAAATCGCTCCGCAGTTCATCGAAGTTCTCGATTCGTACATAAGCATACGTTTGTTCAGGCAGGAGCCGCGGCGCCCCAGGAACGGACGTGGATGATGAGGTCGCCGGTGGCTGCGCCGAGAGCACAGCGGGCCAGCACGCGAGCAGCGAGCCGGCCAGCAAAACGAACGTGGTACGCATGAACTGCATCCGCCAAAAAGAGTAGAGAGTATCCGTCCAGTTAGGATATTCGTTGCAACCGGGCAAGTCTTGGCTCGAGGAGCCGGAATTTTGCTGCGAAACCTCGGCAACGCAGCAGGGTTGGTCTTCTTAGACCCGAAATAAACCTCAACCGACGAGCCTGCTGTGTTAACATGAACTGTGCCAGAATTGCTCCGGTTGACTGCAATGCAGTCCCGGGTCCGTTCCTTCATTCCGCCTGACTTAGCGAATCATGTCCAAGCGAATCACCCGAACTTTCGTTGTCGCCCTGACCGCTGGCTGTTTGATCGCGCTGTCGGCGTCCGATGCGCTGGCGCAAGGTAGGGGTGGCACGCGAGGCGGCGGCGGTCAATCGGGCGGCGGCCAAACACGTGGCGGCGGCGGTACTAGCGGCGGTGGCATCGGAGCCGTCGGTGCCGCTCCTCAGCCCAGCGGCGCCATCACGGGCGAGGTTAGCCGCTCCTCGGACCGCATGCTTTCCGATGCCGGAGAGCAGGCTCGCGGCGGCACCCGTGGTGGGATGACAGGAGCCGGCGGAATGCGCGGCTTCGGTGGCATGGGCGGGATGGGATTCGGAGGATTCGGTGGCTTTGGCATGAACCGCTTCGGGGCTAATCCGTTTGGTGCCAACACGACCACTCAAACCCCAAGTGTCCGCGTGCGACTGCGGTCCGATGTGCAGGCACCGGCTTTGCCGCCGCAGGCTGTCGAAGCGCGAGTGCAACGACAAGTGTTGGTCAACTCACCTGTCCAGCGGCGCGTGAACGGGATGTCGGTGTCGGTGCTCGATGGGGTAGCAACGATTACGGGCACCGCCAGCAGTGAGCAAGACCGGCGAATGGCTGAATTGGTGCTGCGTCTGGAGCCGGGAGTTCGCCAGATCAACAACCAGATTGTTGTAGCTCCTTAGGCGACCGGCGACTGCGGCTCCGTGAGTCGCAGCGCCAAGCGGC
>CALELC010000047.1 GCA_937904535.1 uncultured Planctomycetaceae bacterium | reverse complement strand
CTGTTGCTGTGCTTCTTCTACCGCCAGATGTACCAGCTCGTCGCTGGCGGGCACGTCTATGTCGCTCAGCCGCCGCTGTTCCGCGTCGTCAAAGGCAAGGAAAAGTACTACGTCCAAACCGAAGAGGAGATGAAAACGCAGATGCTCCAGCGCGGTCTGGTCGGTACCAAACTGGTGACCGAAGACGGCCGTGTGGCGGAAGGCGACACCATGGAAAAGCTGTGTGTCACCTTGGCGGCGATGGAAGACGCAATCATCGCGATGGAGCGGCGCGGCGTCAGTCTGCGGGCCCACTCGCTGCGGTACGATCTCGAGCGCGGCAAACTGCCGACTCTGCACTTGTTCGTCGGCAGCGAAGATCATTGGTTCTATGACCTAGAGCAGGCCGAAGCCTACATGACCGAGCATGGTCTGGTGCTCGACACCGACCAAGATGAGGAAGAAGAGGTCGCCGAGGGCAACGGGCAACCCACCCCTGCCGAACCGGCCATTTCGCCGGACAAGATTGTTCACCTGGTCGAATTGCACGAAGTCCGCACGATCAACGCTGGGCTGAAGGATCTGGAATCGCTCGGTTTCGGCATCGACGATCTGGTGCCAGCGGATCGGACGGGAATGACCACGCCGCGATTCGAACTGATCAAAGAAGAATCGACCCGCGCGCTGGAAGACCTGCGGGGGCTGCTGCCCGAAGTGCGCTCAGCCGGTGAAAAAGGCTTGCAACTGACGCGGTTTAAGGGACTGGGCGAAATGAACGCGGAAGAGCTCCGCGAAACGACGCTTGATCCAGCCAACCGGACTCTCGTTCAAGTCAATCTCACCGACGCCGGGGCGGCCGATGAGATGTTCCGGCTGTTGATGGGTGATAAGGTGGAACCGCGCCGTGAGTTCATCGAGAAGCACGCCCTGGACGTCCGCAACCTCGACGTCTGATTCGGCTGCCGGCTGAAACGCTTTGCGGAGGGTGGAATGGCCAGTTTAGGGAGATTATAAAACTTCACTCCCCAATCCACCCTCCGACAATAGGTTTGGTCATGCGCTTCGCGATGGGGCTCCGGCTCGCGGTGCTGTTTCTTCTGGCCACTGGAACCGCAGCAGGCGGTGCAGCCAACGCCGAGGAAGCGCCTCGGCCAAACATTCTGTTCGTGTTTGCCGATGACTGGGGACGCTACGCCAGCGCCTATGCCCAGATCGACGGACCAGGCACGGTCAATGATGTGCTGCAAACACCGAACTTTGATCGCATCGCGCGGGAAGGCGTGCTATTTCGCCGTGCATTTGTTTCGGCTCCGAGTTGCACTCCCTGCCGCAGCGCGCTGGTCTCCGGCCAGCATTTTTGGCGGACCGGGCGAGGTGCAATTCTTAATGGCGCGATTTGGGATCCCTCCAGCCCCGCCTATCCCTTAATGCTCCGCGATGCCGGCTATCATATCGGCAAATCTTATAAGGTTTGGAGTCCTGGTGCGCCGGCCGATGCTCCCTATGGTGGCCGTGAGCATGCTTATGAGGCCGCGGGTCGGCGATTTAACCAGTTCTCGCAGCACGTCACGCGGATGGTTGCGCAAGGGACGCCGCTGGAGCAAGCGAAACAAACCCTGTATGACGAAGTGCTCGGGAACTTCGACGCATTTCTAGCGGATCGCAAACCGGGTCAACCGTTTTGCTTTTGGTTTGGACCGACCAATGTGCATCGCACCTGGATCAAAGGTTCCGGCAAGCAGTTGTGGGGTCTGGAGCCCGATGCGCTGCAAGGCAAGCTGCCACCGTTTCTGCCCGATGTTCCCGAAGTGCGTGAAGATCTGGTTGACTATTTCGGCGAAGTGCTCGCCTTGGATACAGTGCTGGGCCTGCTGGTCGAGCGACTAGAGACCAGCGGTGAACTGGACAACACGCTGATCGTCGTCAGCGGCGATCATGGGGCGCCCGGCTTTCCTCATGGCAAATGCAATTTATATGACTTCGGCACAAGCGTCTCCTTAGCGATTCGCTGGGGCGGGGCAGGGCGGGCCGAAGGTGGCCGCGTCGTCGATGATTTGGTCAGTTTGACCGATTTGGCTCCGACATTTTTGGAACTCGGCGGCGTTGAGATCCCCGGTGTGATGACGGGGCGGAGTCTGGTCAACCTGCTCCGCTCCGATCAGTCGGGAACGCTTGATCCTACGAGAGATGCCGTTTTCGTCGGCCGCGAGCGCCATGTCGCCAATGCTCGCGAGGGCTTCCTGCCTTACCCGCAGCGGGCGATCCGCACCGCGGACTACCTCTATATCATCAACTTCCGCCCCGACCGCTGGCCGTTGGGTGAACCCTATCGGCTCGACAGCGATCAGCCGCCGACCGCGGAGGAGATCACGGAACGGACACGGGTGACGCTGCCTGATGAAGATGCTGGCCCGACGAAGGCCTGGCTTGTGGGTCAACGCGACAACCGGATGTGGAAGCCATTGTTTGAACTGGCTTATGGGAAACGGCCTCGCGAAGAGTTGTATGATCTCCAGGCCGACCCCTACCAAGTCAAGAACGTCGCGGCAGATCCCAAGTATCAGGAAGTGCGGGCACAGCTGGAAGCGCGTTTGTTGGCGGAACTGCGGGAGACCGGCGATCCGCGAATGGTGGAAGACGGCGAGTTCTTTGAAACGCCACCGCTGGCAGGTCCGCCTACGGGCAGCCGCGGTGAAGAAGTCGTTACGCCAGAGGATCTGCGTTCGGGGCTGAAGTAAGCAGTGCCGAGCAAGGGTTTCAACCGAGGTGATTCAGCCGGCGAATTTCCGGCTGTCACAAGTCATGAGAACCTGTTCGGCAGAGCAGGGACTTCAACTGAGATGAATGCATGATGCGATACTGCGTGTTGGTGGGCGTGGCCGTTGTCGTTGCGCTCCAGAGTTTTTCGACGGCGTCGGCCAGCGACCGGCCCAACATCCTCTGGATCACCAGCGAGGATAACAGTTGCTACCTCGGGTGCTATGGCGACGACCAAGCTCACACGCCGCATCTGGATCAGCTCGCCGCTGAGGGCGTGCGTTTTCGGCATGCCTTCGCCAACGCACCGGTTTGCTCGACCGCGCGGACCACGTTGATCACCGGCATGCACGCTAGTTCGTTAGGAGTGCATCACCACCGCAGCCGCGTAGCGATCCCCGCGCAATTCAAGCTGTATCCGCAGCACTTGCGCGCTGCAGGGTATTACTGCACCAATAGCGCCAAGGAAGATTACAACCTCGCTGGACGAACAGAGATCTGGGATGCCAGTGACCGAACCGCGCACTATCGCGATCGCCAGCCCGGTCAGCCCTTCTTTGCGGTCTTTAACTTAGGTAGCACCCACGAGAGCCAAGTCGCTGCTCCGGATGATAAGGCCGCATTCCGGATTGCACCCGAGGATTTTCGCTTACCGCCCTATCATCCTGATACGGACGTGATTCGCCGCGACTGGGCGAATTACTACGATCAAATGACGAAGATGGACGCGCAAGCGGGGAAGTTGCTGCAGGAGTTGCAAGCCAGCGGTCTGGCCGACGACACGATCGTCATCTATTGCAGTGATCATGGCGGCGCGCTTCCTGGCGGCAAACGCAGTATCCGCGACGTCGGAACCAGAGTTCCGCTGAGCATTCGCTTCCCGCAGAAATGGGCGCATCTCGCTCCGGCTGACCCCGGAAGCTGGGTCGACTCACCGGTCAGCTTTGTCGACCTGCCAGCCACCTTTCTGAGTCTGTGCGGTAGTGCGGTGCCAGATCATTTTGAGGGTGTCCCGTTTCTGGGTGAACAGCAGGCCGAGCCTCAGCCATTTGTATTTCTGTTTCGCGGACGGATGGATGAACGCTACGACACGGTGCGAGCCATCCGCAGCCGCAGCCATCGCTACGTGAAAAACTATTCGCCTCACCGTCCTGCCGGCCAGCATTACACCTATGCCTTTCAGGTGCAGCCGAGCATGCGCAGCTGGTATGCCGAGTTTGAGGCTGGTCGTACGAACGATGTCCAATCGGCATATTGGCTGCCCAGAGCCTCGGAAGAACTCTATGATCTGACGGATGACCCTGACGAGCTCAATAATCTCGCCGCTGTTGCGGATGCTCGTTCAACTTTGGATGAAATGCGCGAGCAGTTGCGGCAGCGGATGGTCGAGCTGCGCGATCCCGGTTTGATTCCCGAAGGGATGGTCGAGCAACTGATCGGTGAGCAAACGGTCTACGAGTATGCGCAGAGTGATGCTTACCCGATCGAGCGCGTGATCGAGATCGCCGATTTAGCTACCAGTCGCGATGCAACCTCGCTCGAGGCGTTGTTAGCGGCGACCAATGATTCGCATCCGGTGATCCGGTATTGGGCTGCCACCGGTTGTCTGATGTTGAAAGATCAGGCGGCAGGTGCCAAATCTCAGCTGCGGAAGCTTCTTGCTGACGAAGCCGATGACGT
>CALELC010000046.1 GCA_937904535.1 uncultured Planctomycetaceae bacterium | reverse complement strand
GAGCAGATGACCGCGGATTACCTGGCCGAGGCTCAGCAGGTAGTGCCGATCACCACCCGCGAAGACCGGCCGCTGCTGCGCCAGGGCAGCACGCCCGTGATGACGATGCAGCAGATGGGCGGAACGCGAGCGACCATCGCGAAGGCGGAAAAGTGGCTGGAGTCGCTGCTGGATCAAGCCAACGAGGCTCAGCGGACAACGGTGGATGCTCGCTACTTAACCGTGGCACTGGAGTGCGGTGGGTCGGATGGTTATTCCGGTATCACCGCCAATCCAGCCGTCGGAGTCGTCGCCGACCGGGTCGTCGCCTGTGGCGGGCGGGCGGTGCTCTCGGAGACGACCGAACTTTACGGGGCTGAACATCTGCTGGTCGCCCGTAGCCGCAGTGCTGCTGTTGCCCAGCGTCTGCTCGATCGGATCGAGTGGTGGAAGCAGCATGTGGCGATGTACGGCGGCACGATCGACAACAATCCGTCGGTCGGCAACAAGGCGGGTGGCCTGACTACGATCACGGAAAAATCGCTCGGCGCCGTTTCCAAGAGCGGCAGCACGGCGCTGGAAGCGGTGTATGACTACGCCGAACCGATCGACACGCCGGGGATGGGCGTGATGGATAGCCCCGGCTTCGACCCCGCGAGCATCACCGGCAAAGTTGCCGGTGGCGCCAACCTGGTGCTGTTCACCACCGGCCGCGGCAGCTGCTACGGCTGCAAGCCGGTCCCATCGATCAAGATCGCCAGCAACACGGCGCTGTTTGAGCGGATGCGCGAAGACATGGACCTCAACGCCGGCCCAATCGCCCAGGGGCAGAGTGTGCAGAGCGTCGGCGACGAGTTCTTCGAGTTCGCTCTTCGCGTGGCCAGCGGTGAGCGGACAGCGAGCGAAAAACTCGGGCTCGGCGACAATGAGTTCATACCCTGGACCGTCGGCCCGACGCTTTAACGGTGTTCTTGCCGGCTGACTGAATGCTGCTCGTGCTAGCGCTGGTCGCGGCGGCGCATCATCTCGTACAGGGCGACGGCGACAGTGGCTGAGAGGTTGAGGCTGCGGACGCGGGGGTCGGTCGGCAGTCTGACGGCATCGGCCCCATCGGGTTGAAAGATCGTTCGTGGCAAGCCGCTGGTTTCGCTGCCAAACACGATCACATCACCCGGCTGGAAATCGGCTTCCCAGATGGTCTGTTTGGCAAACCGGCTGAAGTACCAATAGCGTTTCTGCGGCAGACGCTCTCGCAGGTGTTGCCAAGACGCGACTTCGGCCCACTGCAGGTGTTGCCAGTAATCCAACCCCGCGCGGCGAACCCGTTTTTCATCGATCTGAAACGCCGCTGGCTGGACGATCCAGAGCATCGAACCGGTGGCAACGCAGGACCGGCCGATGTTGCCGGTGTTCTGCGGGATCTGCGGTTGATAGAGGACGACGTGGGCCAGCGGCTCGGTGTGTGGTTGCGTGACAGGGGTGGGAGCGAGCAAACTGTCCGCTGCTCCCGAAGCGTCGTCGCCCCGATTTTCCATCGCCAACGCCTCTTGCTCTTCTGCTCCCATGCCGATCGCCGTCACTTGCCCTAAATGCCTTACCCGGTTTTCGGTCAGCGAGAAGTTCGCTGGCAAAAAGGGACCTTGTCCCAAGTGCAAGAACGAACTGACCGTGCCAACGCTCGCCGAGCAAGTGGTCATTCACGCCCCGCCGGATGCTGCCCCCAAGGATAGCAAGGGTCAGAGCATTCTCAAGCCGATCAAACGCCGCGAGACGGTGATCGGCAAACGCCTGATTCTGATCAGCGTCGCGGCGGTACTGGGGGCGATCGGGCTGGCACTGGCGCTGCGGTTTACCGGAGGAGCACCACTGGTCGTGCGAATCCTCGCCGCGATTCTGGTCGCTCCGCCGCTGGTTCGATTTGGCTACGCGATCACCCGTGACCCCGAACTTGAGCCGTTCATGGGGCAAGATCTCTGGAACCGCGTGCTGCTGACCTCCGCGGTGCTCGCCGCGACCTGGCTGATCTACACCTGGGTGCCGCCGTACGTGCTCGATCTCGACTACGCATCCGAAATGGGCTTGCTGGCCTCGGGAATCATGCTGGTGATCATGTTGGGCTTTGGTGCGGTCGCAGCGATGACATTTTTTGAAGAGGAGCTGTTCGCGGGGCTGGTGATCGCCGGTGTGTACGTCGCCGCGACGCTTGCTCTAGCCTTACTTGCGGGTGTCCCTTTAGTGACCGTTTGAGCGTGATCGAAGAACTCAACCTGATGGGACCGGCGCGGCATCTGGTGCGGATCCCGCCGGAAATCGATGTGCCGCTTTCGCCTCGGGCGATGGCGATGCTCGATACCGCGGTCCTGCGGCGATTGTCGCGGATCAGTCAGTTGGGACTCGTTCACTTGGTCTATCCGGGCGCGACTCATTCGCGGCTGGAACACTCACTCGGCGTGTACCGCAACGCGCTGTTGGTGCTGCAGAACCTGATTGCCTCCGGCACTGGAATCCTCACCGCTGAACCGCGCGCCGCTGAGGCGTTCGTGCTCGCGGCGCTCCTGCACGATGCGGGGCACTGGCCGTTCTGCCACGCGATTGAAGACATGCGGCTGCCGGATCTGCCGCGGCATGAGCGGCGTGTGGCGGCGCTGCTGAGCGAAGGGGAGATCGCCGATCTGATCGCCCGCCAGTGGCGGTGTAGTGGCGACGACGTGATGTCGCTGCTGCTGGGCGAGCGCAGCGGCGGCAGCCAGCTATCGGACGCCGTGATCGAACTTCTTGCCAGTTGCCTCAGCGGTCCGATCGATGTCGATAAGCTCGATTACCTGGTCCGCGACAGCTTGCATGCCGGCGTGCCATACGGGCGGCATTTTGACTCAGCCCGATTGGTGTCGGCGATGACCGTCGCCCCCCATCAGCCGCGGCTAGCGATCACCGATAAGGGACGCACCGCCGCGGAGATGATGGTCTTTGCCCGCTATGTGATGTTCAGCGAGGTGTACTGGCATCACGGCGTGCGCGCGGCGACGGCGATGCTGCAGCGCAGCGTGCATGACATGCGAAATCGCGTCGATCTCGAGCAATTGATGCGTTTGGACGATGCGCAGTGGATCGCACGGTGGCGACAAGCGGCGGCTGATTCGCCGCAGCAGCCGCTGGTGGAAGGGCTGTTTGGTCCGACTCGCGCGCTCTACAAGCGGGTCGCGGAGTATCACCGTTCGCAAGGTGGTGAACTGCATCGCCTGCTCGCTCGGCGGCCGTATCCATGGCTTGTGCTCTGCGCCGATGAACTCGGAAGGCAATTGGCGACCGATGCCCGGTTGCCCATTCGCCCTGGCGACGTTTTGATTGATGCTCCACCGGTCAAGCTTGAAGTCGACATCAATGTGACGGTCGTCGGCCGCGACGGCAGCGTTCGGGCATTGGCGGATGTCTCACCGGTTGCCGATTCGCTGGCTCGGCAACAGTTTGACGATCACGTCAAACGCGTGCGGATCTTTGTTCGCCCCGAACTGCGACAGACGCTGCTGCCGTTGATGAGCGACGATGGCTATTTGCATCGCGCTATCAAGGCCGTCGAACGCGAAATCGTTTGATCGGATGTCGCCTTGCCCGACAGGGGGCTGACCCTGAGGTGCCGGGCACCGTTCAACCAGATACACGACTCGCCTCCCAAGGGTCAGACCCCTTTGCGGCCAGGCTCTCTGCTAACGAGTAAACTGTGCGCGTTATTATCCGATCGACCGCTGAGGCGGCTTGTGTCACCGCCGCTCGAATCATTGCTCAGCAAGTACGTCGCAAGCCCACCAGCGTGTTGGGATTGGCAACGGGAGGCACCCCGGTGCAGAGCTACCGCGAGCTGATCCGGTTGCATCGTGAAGGGCAACTCGATTTCTCTGCGGTTACGACCTTCAACCTCGACGAGTACCGCGGGCTGCCGCCGGAGCACCCGCAGAGTTACCACACCTTCATGCACGAAAACCTGTTCCGGCACATCAACATCGACCGCTCTCGCGTCCATCTGCCCGACGGCATGGCCACCGACGTGCAGGCTGCTTGTGAAGCCTATGAGCAGGCGATTGTCGACGCCGGCGGCATCGATCTGCAGTTGCTCGGCATCGGGACGGACGGCCACATCGCCTTCAATGAGCCTGGCTCGTCGCTTGCCAGTCGCACTCGGCTCAAGACGTTGGACGAGCAGACCGTGCGGGACAACGCGCGGTTCTTTGATCGTCCCGAAGAAGTACCGGTGCTGGCGGTGACGATGGGCGTCGGCACGATTCTCGATAGCCGTCAGTGTCTGCTGTTGGTCACCGGGGAGCACAAGGCGGCCGCAATTCAAGGCGCCATCGAAGGCCCGATCACCAGCCAAAATACCGCTTCAGCGCTGCAACTGCATCGCGACACCATCGCGGTGCTCGATGAAGCCGCGGCGTCGTTGCTCGCGCGCCGTGATCACTATCGCCATGCCGAGTCGCACATGCCCGACCCGGATGTGCTCTAAGCGTCGCCGACCGCTCCGCTTTGTGGCCAACCACTCCGATTTGTCGCCGACCGCTCCGCTTTGTCGCCGACCGCTCCGCCGGTCGGAACATTGTCTGAAGTTCGATCGGCGGAGCGATCGACCACCTATGTCGCCGACCGCTCCGTCGGTCGGAACTCTAGCAGGGGAGAGGTTAGTGATCGGTAACGTCACGACTGGATCCGTGGGCGTTGGGTTGGGTCCTGATTCGATCGGCGGAGCGATCGACCACCTATGTCCCCGACCGCTCCTAGGATGTGAATAAATCGATTTTTGGGGGCTTGAGTTTTTGACG
>CALELC010000045.1 GCA_937904535.1 uncultured Planctomycetaceae bacterium | reverse complement strand
CGTTTCGCCGGGGACAATCGCCAAGCGGTCGGAAGTAACGAGATCGAGCCCGTCGTCAGCCGTGGTGACCCCCAGCGCCTGGCAGAGCATTGCGGGACCACGCGTCAGCCGCCGCAGGTCGGTTTGCCCCCGCGCGATCGCCATTTCTTCGATGCCCCACAGCGGCTCGATTGCACGGATTAACACGGCGCTGCCAACGCCCAACTTGTCCGTGCTGACATTCAAGCAGTATTTGGCATGAATCGTGTAGACGTACAGGGTCCCAGGCTGCTCGAACATCGACGCGTTGCGTCGGGTTAAGCCTCGCGCCGAATGGCTGGCTGGATCGTCGGCCGCGAGATAGGCCTCGGTTTCCACAATTTTGCCGCCGAGCACGTCGCCGCGCTCGGTGACTCTAATCAGCGACTGACCGAGCAAATTGCGAGCAACTTCGGCCGCGGGACGTGTGTAAAAGTCACGGCGATAGCGGTTATGTAGTCGTGGAAGGTTCATTCCTGCCATAATGGGGTGGGCTGAGGATAATCCGACAGGACCTGAAGTGTGATCAACAAAGTATTTCGCTGCCGTTGGCTGTTTCCGATCAGTCGCCCGCCGATGCAGCGCGGCTGGGTGCTGACCCGCGGTCATGCGATCTTAGATTTCGGTGATCGTGATCCGCCATCGGGTTATCCCGTGGAAGATCTGGGCGATGTGGCTATTTTGCCCGGACTAGTCAACGCGCACACCCATTTGGAGTTCTCCGGCCTGGCCTCGCCGCTCGGACACCCAGGAATTCGGCTGCACGAGTGGGTCGGGTTGGTGATCGCGTCGCGGAATCGACGGCGGCGAGATCCCGGCCGAGTGATTGCCGACGGTTTGGCGGAGAGCCAAGCGGCGGGTGTTCGTTTGATCGGAGAAATTGCCACGACACCTTGGGCAGGATTTCGCAGTCAGGTGACGACGGAGACAGTCGCGTTTGCGGAGGTGGTCGGTTTGCTGCCGGAGCGTGCTGCGGAAAAACTCGCTGCTGCGGCGGCACATTTGGCGAAGGCCTCCGTTGCTCCGCACCTGACCGGTGGGGTCAGTCCACACGCGCCTTACTCGACATCGGTCGACACAGTGCGCCGCAGTGTGCAGCTGGCGCGGCGACATGGGACTCCGGTCGCAATGCATCTAGCCGAAAGCGTCGAGGAACGCGAGCTGTTGGAACAGGGCAGCGGCCCCTTCGCCACGCTCCTGCAGCAGATGGGGCTGTTCGACAGCGGAGAGTTTCCGCTTGGCGACGATGCGATGCTGCAGTTTTTAGAAATCCTTTCGCAGGCCCCTTCGGGATTGGTCGTGCATGGCAATGACTTGCGCCGGCGTGAGCTGGACTTTGTCGAGCAGCATCGGACGTTGACGCTGGTTTACTGTCCGCGCACGCACGCCTTCTTTGGGCATCCACCCCATCCGTTTAATGAGTTGTTGCGGCGGGGGGCTCCGGTTGCATTGGGCACCGACTCGCGGGCGAGTAATCCCGATCTGTCGGTGTGGAACGAAGTCCGCTGGCTGTTGGAGCACCGCTCGGATGTGCCATGGCAGGATGTACTGGCAATGGCGACGATTCATGGAGCCAACGCTTTACTGCGCAGTGACTTGGGGCGAATCGAGGCGGGCGCCGCCAGCGGGCTGATCGCTGTGCCCGGTGCAGCGGCCACGGCGGAGCGACTCGTGGACGAATGGATCGCGGGCGGCGCGCCGCGATTCATCACCGAGGAAGCGAACGACGCGACGACGTGATGAGACGCGACGGCCTGATGAGACGCTGACCTGATCGGCAGACGAGCAGGGCTGAACCTGCCGGTGCGGAACGCTTTTCTGCTGCGCCGCTTGGTTGTCGAAATGCAGCTCGTGGTTGTGATTAGCTTGGCTGGAAAATCTCAGATCATTTTCCCACTTTCGCTCAAGAACTGCACTTGTCCTGCCGGGGCCAGATCACGCACCATGGGCCTGCCCGGCCAATGCAGCCGCAAGACGCGGTGCCGGTTGGGAGATTGACCAGTCCAGCCGACGTCCAGGGAGGGACGAACGTGGGAAGATTGCTTGCTGCTGCTGTTGTTTGCGGAGCCGGTTTGCTGCTGGGGCCGAGTGTCCTGCGAGCCAGCGACGCCGTGTTGGTGGAGTTCACGTCGCAGCAGTGTGGGCCGTGTCGGGCGATGCAGCCGATTGTCAGCCAGCTCGCAGCGAGCGGTGTGGCTGTGCGGCGCGTCGATGTCGATCGCGAGCCCGCGCTAGCGCAGCGGTACTCGATCAAGCAAACGCCGACCTTCTTGATCCTCTCCGGCGGTAAAGAACTCACGCGTCTGGTTGGAATGCAAACCGCTGCTCAGTTGCAGGCGGCGTTAGCGATCAATCCTGCAGGGCCTTGGAAACGAACCAATGCGACTGCGATCGACACCGCTCCGCAAACCCGCCTGGCGCCGCTGCCGACGTCGATGCCGGCCTCGTACGATCCGCCATCGATGGCCGCGATGCCGCGGTCCGAAGCAATGCCCAGCGTGGCTCACGCGGACGCCGTGGAGCGGGCTCAAGCAGCAACCGTTCGTTTGCGAGTTCACGACGGCAACGGGCATGGCGTTGGGACCGGGACCATCATCGATACTCACGGTGACGAGGCGCTCGTACTGACCTGCGGGCATTTGTTCCGCGATTCACAGGGCCAGGGGCGGATCGAGGTCGACCTGTTTGTCGGTGGTCGCTCGCAAACCGTCGAAGGCCAACTCATTGATTACGACGCCGACGACCGCGATATCGCACTGGTGGCGATTCGCCCCGGCTTCCCAATCCAGCCGGTTCCGGTGGTGCGGTATGGGCGACTACCCGAAGTTGGCAGCACGGCATTTAGTTTCGGCTGCGACCGAGGGGCTGATCCTTCACGCCGTGACACGCGGATCACCGGTGTCAACAAATACAACCAACACAAAGCGGCCTCCAATTTAGAGATCGCCGGAGCTCCGATCGATGGACGCAGCGGCGGTGGCCTGTTCGATGCCGACGGCTTCCTCATCGGCGTCTGCAATGCCGCCGATTTCAAAGGCGACATCGGAATCTACGCGGGACCGGGAGCGATTCACTGGCAGCTCGACCGGTTGCAGCTTGCTCGACTGTACCGCAACGACGCTCCGGCGCCAGTTGCCGCAGCAGCACTGCAACCCGCGGCACAGCCGGTTGCCCAGCATCCGCCGGCCGATCGCTTGGCCAGCCTAGGCGGGCCTTCGGCAGCCGGTTGGCAAGCCGAACCAGCTGCTGCTCCTGCACCAGCTGCCGCAGCAGACCAAGAGGTGATCATTATCATCCGCGACCGGGGCAATCCTGATACAAATCCACGCGTGATGACGCTCGCTCAACCCAGCGGTGCACTGCTGGAGATGATCGAAAGCCAGGCTGTTCGCTAGGGCAAGTTAAACGCGCATCAACCGAACCACAGCCGGTACAAACCTTGTACCGGCTGGGTTGTTTTACTGAGCTGAGCTGGATGCGTTACCGCACCAAACGTATTCCTGCGACTTAGAACAACCCGGCGTTTAACCAGCGGCCATCGCTGCCGCGAGTTGTTCATAGGTCCGCTTGCTGTTGGGCTCATCGCCACGGCTATTGAGCGCGATTTGGTAAAGCGTTTGCCCACATTTGGTGGGATAATTTCCGGTAATACACGCTTGGCAGAGGCTGGTCGGCGGCAAATCGATCGCTCGAGCGATCGCGTCTACCGGCAGATACCGCAACGAATCAGCGCCCAGGTCATCCGCCAGCCGTTGCTGTGCGGCCACGGTGAGTTGGCCGTCAGGGAAGTATTTCGGCGCGATCAACTGGTCGATCGTGCTCATGTCGATCCCGTAGAAGCACGGCGCGATGATCGGCGGGCAGGCGACGCGCACGTGAATTTCCTTGGCGCGACCGACTTCGCGGATCCGGTCCAACAGCACACCCATCGTGGTGCTGCGAACAATGGAATCTTCGACCAGAATCACACGTTTGCCTTCGAGCACGTCGCGCAGCGGAGTGTACTTGCTGGCGGCCTTTGCCTTGCGGGCTCGTCCGTGTTCGATGAATGTGCGACCGGCGTAGCGATTACGAATCAGGCCTTCCCGGCAGGGAATGCCAAGCTCATAGGCCATCGAGTCGGCAGCCGCTTTGCTGGTGTCAGGAACCGGCACGACGATCGTATCGGCACGATCGAAGTGGAATCGATCGTCGGCGCGTTCGGCTTTAGCTAGCTCTTCGCCCAACCGGGTACGGCTGAGATAGACGCTGCGGTCATCGAGCGTGCTGGCGACATTCGCGAAATAGATCCATTCAAAGAAGCAGTGTGCCGGCGAACGCGGCTCGGCAAACTGTTCCATCCGGAAGCCGTTTTCGGGATCGATCAGAATCGCGTGCCCAGGCGGCAACGAATGAATCTGCTCGGCTTCAAAGCCCAAGTTCAGCAGCGCTACGCTTTCGCTGGCTGCGGCGAAGAACGGGCCTTCGTTGACGTAGCACATCGGTTTGATGCCCAGCGGGTCGCGGGCGACAACCATTTCACCTTCGGCGCTGAGCAATGCCAGGCTATAGGCACCGTCGAACCGGCTAGTCGCTTGGCGGATCACCTCCAGCCAATCGAGCCGCTGGCGAGCTTCGCTCAAGATCCGTCCGATCTCGTGCAGGATGATTTCCGTGTCGGTGTCGAGCGACAGGTGGTGGTCACCATCGCTCAGCAGCTGTTCCTTCAGCACGCTGTAGTTGGCCAGTTGGCCGTTGAAGCAGAACGAGAACCACTTGCGTTTGTGGATGTGCTGACGCTCGAACGGCTGGGCATAGCTGCGGTCGTCTTTGCCGCAGGTGGCATAGCGCACATGGCCGATCGCCGCGGGGCCAGCCAGTTGCCGCTGGATCGCATCGCATTTCGCCCGGTGATTGAGCCGAAAAACTTCGGTGACCGTGCCGACATCGCGGAGCGTTTTAAGCAGCCGCGGCCGCTCGGGATTGTAGGTAGACATCCCCGCCGCCAACTGGCCACGATTCTGGATGTCCAGCAGCATCCGCGGCAGCAGGCGAGAAATCTCGCGTGGCCCGTCCGCGGTACAGACGGGGCTGCGACCCCGCCCCGACAGGTGGTACACCGCAGCGACCCCGCACTCGTGATGCAGCTCACTCATCGACTCTTTGGCCTCTGGCGCTTCTCGTTAAACAGGCATGCTGGGCAAACTCACCCACTGATGAAGTGTATCGCCCAATTGAGATGTCGCAATTCATCTTTGATTCTCACAGACGCCTAACGACACACGGATTGGCTCATTATCATCACACGTCGCTACCGATTGTTACGCATCGTCAAGACTTAACGGTGGCCGTAACTTCCGCATAAACTCGCCAACCCTATTGGGTCCACAAGTGTCCCGTTCGAATATCCCTGCTCCTGATCGGATCGATCCCGAACGTCTCAGCGTCGTCCAGGGAGCACAGGTTGTCGTCGTTAAGGTTGGCACGCGTGTGTTGACTGGTTCGGATGGACGGCTAGACCTGCACCGCATCGGGGCGATCAGTGAGCAGCTCTGCCGCTTAGCCGACTCCGGACGCCAGGTCGTGATGGTCAGCAGCGGTGCGGTTGGGGCCGGCGTCGGCAAACTAGGGTTGCCTCGCCGTCCGGCCGGACTGGCTCAGTTGCAAGCGGTGGCCGCGATCGGCCAAACCGACTTGATCCAAGCCTACGAACAGTCGCTCAGCCGCCGAGGCCGACACGCTGCTCAGATCCTGCTGACCGCTTCAGACTTGCGTCGTCGCAGCGGCTATCTGCATGTCCGCAATGCGCTGATCCAAATTCACGCCTTTGGCGCAATTCCGATCATTAATGAAAATGATTCGGTTTCCGTTGGGGAGTTGATGACCACCTTTGGGGACAATGATCGGCTCGCGGCGAGCGTTGCGGGTTTGCTCAGCCGAGCGCTGTTGGTGATCTTGTCGGACGTCGAG
>CALELC010000044.1 GCA_937904535.1 uncultured Planctomycetaceae bacterium | reverse complement strand
GGCCAAGCAGCAAGTTGCCGAGGCCGACCTCCGGCACACGGCAACGTTGAACGAGTACGCTGACATTAAGGCGCCATTCGATGGTGTGATCACCCGCCGCGGCGTGCATACCGGACACTACGTGCATCCAGCCGGCGGAGCGGCCGCGGAGCCTCTGCTGGTCGTTGCCCGCACCGATAAACTCCGAATCGTCGTCGATGTACCGGAACTGGAATCGGGGCTCGTCGATGCGGGGGAAAACGGAGATCGCGTGACTATCCGCTGCCAGGCACAGCAGGCGGGCGAGTGCGTCGCTCGGGTCAGCCGCACCAGTTGGTCGCTCACGGCCGAAAATCGGTCGCTGCGTACCGAGATCGATATCCTGGCCGCCGACGGAAGCTCGCTGCGGCCGGGCATGTTCGCCACCGCAACGATCCTGCTGGACAAACGCGAAGATGTGCTGGTCCTGCCGATTGGGGCGATCGTGCAAGACGCGGGACAGACGTATTGCTGGGTGGTGGAAGCCGGCAAACTCGACCGCCGGCAGATCCAACTCGGGCTTCGCAGTGGCAAGGAAGTCGAAGTGCTCAGCGGCCTGGACGGCAGTGAGCAGGTCGTCCTCACCGGAGCGAACATGCTGCAGCAAGGCCAGCCGGTCGAGGTGATCCTTTAGATCCGGTTTGTGTTGTCGTGTGGCCGATAGTACCAGCGAGCGATTTGCTGCCAAATCAGCCCGCCAGCGATCAGCCCCAGGCCTGATAGCCAGACCGCTTGATCCACCCAGAATGCTAGAAACGCGCAGGAAATGAGGCCGACCCAAGGGACGAAACGAGGATACAGCCGCTGCTCCGCGGTTAACCGGATCGCCGCCAAGTTGGTCAGCGCATAGTAGATCAGTACCGTAAACGCGCTGAACGACCACGTGAGCTTGACGTTGCCAAGCAGTGTCAGCGCCGCAATCCCGACACCGACGAAAATCACGGCTGCGTCAGGACTTTCCCCCGAACGATCGACGCGGCTCAGCCAGCGTGGCAGATCACCGCGGCGCCCCATCGCGAGCGCCACCCGGGACAGGCCTAACAGCAGATTCAGCAACACGCCCAACATCGCCGTCACTGCCCCGAGCGCAACCAGCGGCGAGGCGGCGGGAAAGGCGAAACCGCTTGCCACCCGCTCCAGCGGCGCGGCTTGGCCGGCTGTCGCAGCAGCCAGCGATTCCGAGCCGGCTGCACCGATAGCAACCGCACTGACCGACAGATAGAGCGCCGTCGACACCAACAGCGTGAGAATGATTGCTCGCGGAATGTTTCGTCGCGGCTCGCGAATCTCCTCGCCCAGCGTGGCAATCCGGCCATAACCTGTGAACGCCACAAACATCAGCGCACAGGCCTCCAGAAAACCGACGAACGGAGTTTTCTCTGGAGATGCGGGTGCAAAGAACGGTGTGAGGTGCTCCTGCCACTGAGCAAACGCCGCTGACAATCCTGCGACCACAAACACCGCTAACGAGAGAATCGTGATCGCGACGATGACGAGGTTGGCGGAACTGCTGCGCCGGATGCCGGTCAGCACCAAGACGGTCAGCACCACAACGCTGGCGGCCGCCAGCGGCACCTGCCAGCCGGGCGAAAAGAGTCCGAACGAACTGAGGGTGTAGCCAGCGAAGCCCAACGCAGCGGTAGCAGCCGAGGCGCTTTTGGCGCACAGAAACATCCACCCGGCGGTGAACCCTAACATTGGATGCAGCCACCGATACCCGTATTCGTAAGTGCCGCCGCTGACCGGATGATTGGCAGCCAGTTGAGCGCTGCTCAAGCCGTTACAGACTGCCACCACGGCGGCAACCGCGATCGCCAGAATGACGGACGGCCCGGCGGCTCCTGCGGCGATCCCGATGCTGACGAAGATTCCGGTTCCAAGAATGGAGCCGAGGCCCAGCATCGCGGCACCTGCAACGCCGATGCGACGCTGCAGCATGGGGATCGGCGCGTTTTCGCTCGTCGACCGATGATGATTGCTGGTAGCAGCTGATCGCTCGGGGTTTGGTTCCATACTCGTTTTCCACGCGGGCAGGCACCTGCGAACATTCCTCGACCGTGCCGCCCAGCAGCATAAGCCTTTTGCAAAGAGCGTTTGGAATCAACGAGCAGCAACAGCCCGTTCGCTCGGGGCCGCAAATTCGATGATCTGAAAACGCCTGTTGTGCCGATTACCACTGTGGATCGGGCTTTGCCGGCTGGTTGAGCAGGCTCGGGCTCCGATCGCTAGCGTCGCCGACCGCTCCGCCGGTCGGATGGCACCGTTTGGAC
>CALELC010000043.1 GCA_937904535.1 uncultured Planctomycetaceae bacterium | reverse complement strand
GAGGATCTCCGTCATATCGCTCTCTACCGCGTGATCAAGCAGCAAGCCGCGAGCTTGTGCGAACGCTTGAGCCCCGAGGATGCCGCGCTGAAGCTGTTGCGCCCGGCATACTACTACGCAGCCTGTGACTGGGCGCTCCGCGATTACCTGCTGTGGCCGCTGTATCAACGCTTCACGCAGTTGGATGACCCTTTTCTAGACTACTTTGAGCTCTGGCGTCACGGCGTCAAGTTGCGCGCGTTCTCCAACGACCGGCTCGACGTTTACTTGCCGCCTCGTTAGCCGTCGCGCCAAGACCGTCGAGGCTGCAGAGTCGCAACGCTCCCCTGCAATTGCGGCACGTGCTGTGCACTTGCCAGCCGCACCAGGACGCGCGGGCCCGCGCGGATCTGCCGATTGGTCCTTCAGGTGCCTCTGCTGATGTCCGCGCGGCTTTGGATGATCTGGACGGCGACTCGTGACAGCCTGTGGTTTATTCCGGCCGTGATGACGTTCTGTACCGCCGCTCTGGCGGTGGCGCTCGTCGAGGCCGAGCGCAGCGGGCGCGTCTCCGTTGGCGATGTCAATCACTGGCTTTGGGGCGGCGGCGCCGAAGGCGCTCAGCAGATGCTTAGCACCATCGCCAGCGGGCTGATCACGGTCACCGGCGTGGTGTTCTCGGTCACCACCGTAGCGCTGCAACTCGCCAGCAGCCAATTCACTCCGCGCGTGCTGCGGAACTTCACATCCGACCGTTCCAATCAGGTCGTGCTCGGCGTGTTCATCAGCACGTTCACTTACACCTTGTTGGTGCTGCGAGTCGTGCGGTCCTCTGCACCAGATCAGCCGCCCTTTGTGCCGCGACTGGCGATTCTGATCTCGCTGGTGATGGTACTGATCAGCATCGGCTTCCTGATCTATTACATCAATCACGCCGCGCGCTCGATGCAAATTGCCTACATTCTTCAACAAGTGACTCGCCGTTCGATCGAACAGGTCGAACAAGTGTTTCCGCACACTTTAGGCCGGCCAAGCGAGCACGATCTGACGGAGTTTCCGTTCCCGGAGACGCAGGGCGTCGCGGTCTATCCGCGTCATGCCGGCTATCTGCAGGCCGTCGACGAGCACAGTCTGTTTCACCTCGGGCAGCGGAAAAACCAGCTGATTCGTATGGAACGATGGATCGGCGAATTCGTGCTGCCCAGTCAACCGCTAGCCACGGTCTGGTCACCGCAGGACATCGATGAAGCGATGCTGCAATCGATCCGCGAGAGTTTTGTGCTCGGCCACGAGCGAACACCCGAACAGGACATCGAGTTCGGGATCATCGAGATCGCCGATATCGCATTGAAGGCTCTGTCGCCAGCAATCAACGATCCCACGACTGCGCAAAACTGCATCGATCGGTTAGCGGAAATCCTCAGCCTGTTAGCAAGTCGGGATCCGCTGCACCCCACGCGCACCCAGCAGGGACGGATCCATTTTCAAGCGCTCTACACAGACTTTGGCCGGGCAGTGGACCTCGCCTTTCGTCAGATCCGACATGCTGGTGCCGATCATCCGGTGATCCGCGAAAAGCTGCTTTCTACGGTGGAATTATTAATCGCAGCGGTACCGGATTCGCGGAAACCACCGCTGATCGACCTAGCGATCAAGCTCCGTGGCAATCCTTAGATTTCACTCCGGTTCAGCGCATTGTCCGCTGCGCCGACGCGGAACCAGCGATAGCCGTAAGAATCGAGCTCTAGTCGATGGCTGCCACCCGATCCGTGTCGGCTGTCATCGCGAAAGACATCCACCAGCAGTTCCCCAGCCTCTCCGAGCTCAAGTTCCGCGACTCGCGGTGCATCGGCAAAGTTGTGCAGGACCACTAGTTCGGTGCTCCGCCAGCTGTACTTGAGCGCCAGCACTTCAGCCGCACCGGCTTCGAGCACCGTGACTTTCCCCCAACTGATCTCGGGACAGGCGCGGCGGGTACGAATCATCTGGGTCGTCCAGTTGAGAAATGAATCCCGATCGCGACGCTGATCGACGACGTTGACCCGCTGATAGCCATATTCAGAGTCATCCACGACCTTGCGCACCACCTGATCCGCCTTAGAAAAACCTCCCTGGCGTTCGCTCGTCCACTGCATCGGTGTGCGGGCGCAGTTACGTTCAGACAGTGACAGATCGTCGCCGATACCAATCTCATCGCCATATTGCAGCATCGGCGTACCGGGCAGGGAGAACAACAAACTGAAAGCCAGTTCCAGCCGCCGCCGGTCGTTGCCGAGCATCGGTGCCAGGCGCCGACGAACGCCGCGATGGTAGAGTTGCATGTTCTCTTGTGGTGCCATATCCGCGAACACCTGCTCGCGTTGTTCGTCGGTAAGCCGCCCGAGATCGCATTCATCATGACTGCGCAGGAACTGTACCCACTGTGCGGCCTCCGGATGCTGAGCGGTCTGCTCCAACGCCCACTTCAGCGGTTCCAGGTCAGCGGTTGCCAGGGCATAAAACAACCGCTGATTGACTGGGAAATTGAGCATCATCTGCAGGTTGTCACCGCGCTGCCCAAAGTAATAAATGCTCTCCTCCGGCGGAACATTCGCTTCGGCCAACAGGATCGCATCGCGGCAACGCCACTGCAGAAAATCCCTCAAGCTGTGCAGCAGTTCGTAATCCTTCACCGCCTCAACGTTTGCTCCCTTGCGTTCGATCAAGAATGGCACGGCGTCCATGCGAAAGCCGGACACGCCCAGTTCCAGCCAAAACCCCATGATTTTGGTGATTTCCTGCCTCACCATCGGATGGTGAGTATTGAGGTCTGGCTGAAACTTATAAAACCGGTGGAAATAGTACATCTCCGCCTGTTTATCATAAGTCCACGTGGTCTCCTGAACTCCTGGAAAGACGATGCCTTCTTCATGATTCTCGGGACGTTCTTTCGACCACACGTACCAGTCGCGGTAGGGAGAGTTTGCATCCGAGCGGGCCGATTGGAACCAGGGGTGTTCGATCGATGTATGGCTGACCACTAAATCGACAATCACACGGATCCCGAGTGCTCGGGCGTGATTCATGAACTCGACAAAGTCGCCAAACGTCCCGTGGTCCGGGTCGATGCTGTAATAGTCGCACACGTCATAGCCGTTGTCTCCGTTGGGCGAGCGATAGAATGGCTGCAACCAAATGCAGGTCACACCGATTCCAGCCAAATACTCCAACCGTCGACTGAGCCCTTCAAAATCGCCGATCCCGTCTCCATTGGCATCCAGGTAGGTCTCGACGTCCAGGCAGTAGATAATGGCGTTCTTGTACCATAGATCATTGGGGGACATCGAATCGGGCGACATGGCACCCGCGATCGGTGACAGAGAATGATTGGCAGCAGAAGACATGGAGCGGTCACCTGTTGAGGAGTTCGATTCGGTCGCTTCTGCCACCCCAGCAACAGAAGGGAAAACCGGCGAGTCAAACGTCGCATCTGCCCTAAACTTTTATTGAACGTCCCCTTTCTTGGCCGGTTCGCTCGATAGCGGCAGGAGCGTCAGCGATGTCAGTTGCGGTCAGAAAAGCAACTCTTGGACCAGACGCACCGATGGGACGTGACAAAGTTGAGCAACCCCTGCGTCTCGCTCTTGCTCACTCCCTACAGCTACAGCCCCAGAAACGGCACCGGAACCAGAAACGCGTGTTGCTCAAACACATTCCAAGCGCCATTCCAGGAGATGAACTGGGTGAAGTACACGATCAGGACATAGAAGGCGATGATCGGAAGCGCTGCCAACCGCGCCAGCATGCACGTCAAAAAATGCCGTGGCTGCTCGCGGCGTCGGGCGCGAGCCAGTGCCCAAC
>CALELC010000042.1 GCA_937904535.1 uncultured Planctomycetaceae bacterium | reverse complement strand
CCCCACGGCAACCGCGAGCCCTGCTGAGTGTGCATACTTCGCTCACGGTCACGGTGAGCGAGTGCCGCGTCGATAAACGCGTTGGTCTCAACCGCGCTGTGGCGTACGGGATCGCCGGCCTTGCGACGTGTGAAAGGTTCAGTCATCGACTCAAACCCCAATCACCGGGTAGTTGGTCGATGGATTCGATAGGCCAAGCCCACTGAAAGCGATCCGACGGTAAACCTGTGAGACGTAGACACCGATCGGCGCCTTAGTCATCGCCTTACCGGTGCTGTCCTTTTTCTGCGCATACTTCACCCACAGATAATCATGCCCCGACTTTGCCACTCCTGTGATGTCGCCAAACGTTAGGCCTGTAAGATTCGGGCTAACAGCGAATCGGAACGAGACGTCGCGATCCCCCAACGTGACATTGCCATCGCTCATAAAGTGCAGGGGCTGTTGGCCGGTTGGACCTAAGAACAGCACTTCCCCCGGTTCAAACCCGAACCAGGTGTCGCTATTGGTGCAGCCAGTCGCGAGCACGAGCGATCGTAGCCACGGCAACGTTATCGTTGCACCAGCAAACTTTTGCGTCAGGGTCAACGAGAGTTGCGGCACGACGATTTCAACACCCTCGACCTCACCGTCTCCGTTGACGTTGATGCGTTTCTCATGGTCGGGGGCGTTGGTCCCGTATTTCGTCTGCGCGAACGCTTCCAGCAAATTGAATGATCCGCCGCTGCCGTCAAACGAGAATGTCACCTCACCGACTGCGGTTGGCTTGTTAGCGCCACCGCCCCCGCCGCCTCCACCACCCTCGGCCTGCAAGGCGGCGTAGTCCATCGAGCCGGAAAACGACTGCGGCCCGATCTGCTCGATCTGCAGCGCGTCGGCGATCACGATCCGGGACGCGTGAGCGAGTTGCAGCGAGGCCTGCAATTCGCTCAAAATCGCATTGGTTGCCTCATCGATGTCATCCGTCCCGGTCACGAAGAACTTCACTTCGCGACTGTTTCCCGAGCCGTCGGCGGTGATCTTCGTAGCACGGCTGTCGTGCGCTTCAAATACTTCAATGGCCATCAATGATTAACTGTATGATTGCTTGAGTTTGGCGATTTCCTTGCGGGTCGCCTTGAGCTCGTCGAGTTGCTTTTCCGCGGTCGTGGCGATGCGTTGCTGGATCTGATCGCCCTTGTTCCCTGAGAGCCGGCCAGCGGCGAACCCAGAGAAGGTGCCGGCGTTGGTCAGCTTGGTGAGCTGCTCACCGGCCAGAGCGGCGCGGCGTTTGGCCTCATCCAGCAGGGCAGCGGTGCGGCTGATGTGCTCACCCGCTGCTGTGGCACTGAGCTTTCCGGCGTCGACCAATTGCTGGATCCGCCGCTGCTCGGCGCGGAAGAGCTCTTGCCGTTTGGCGGCGGTGTCAGCCTCGCCGGCGAAATCCTTCTGATACTTCTCGCGTGCCCGGCGGCCGGTCTCATCGTCGACCAGCCCTTG
>CALELC010000041.1 GCA_937904535.1 uncultured Planctomycetaceae bacterium | reverse complement strand
GGAGCAATCAGCGCCACCGGCGAGCAGCGATGATTTTGGCTCCGGTAGCGCTGGCGGCGCCTATCCGCTGCCTGAAACGCTCTAGCTCCCCCACTCGTAAATCCTTTACCAACTCCACACGTGACGGTCTAATGCGGTTATCATGACCGTTGCTTGGGCCTGGCCCACGAGTACTTACCTGTTCAATGTGAGACCTCCATCCGATGGATATTCAGCCTTCTCGCCGTTCGTTTTTGAAGACATCCTCCACGGTCGCTGCGGGAGCCTTGTTTTCAACCAGCATCGCCCGGACGGCGCACGCTGCCGGTGACGACCAGATCCGCTTTGTCGTGGTCGGTTGTGGTGGCCGGGGTACGGGTGCCGCCGACCAGATCATGAACACCAAAGGCAACACCAAGCTGGTCGCGGTGGCCGACGCCTTTCAACGCAACGCCGAGCAGACGATCCGTTCGATGAGCGGCCGTCACAAGGACAAGGTCGATGTCCCTCAGGACCGCATTTTCACCGGCCTGGACGCCTACAAGAAGGCGATCGACGTCGATTGCGACCTCGTCGTGATCGCTACCCCGCCCGGCTTTAAACCGCAGCAATTCGAATACGCGGTCAGCAAGGGTAAGCACGTATTCATGGAAAAGCCGGTCGCCGTGGACGCTCCGGGGACTCGTCGCGTGTTGGCCGCCGTCGAGGAGTCGAAGAAAAAGAATCTGACCGTTGCCATCGGTCTGCAGCGCCGTCACGAGCCGCAGTACGTCGAGACGATCCAGCGGATCCACGAAGGTGCGATCGGCGACATCATCGCCTTGCGGGTGTACTGGAACGGCGACGGCATTTGGTATCGCAACCGTCAGCCCAACCAGTCGGAAATGGCGTTCCAGACCAACAACTGGTACCACTTCAACTGGCTCAGCGGCGACCAGATCTGCGAACAACACATCCACAACATCGACGTCGGCTGCTGGGTCAAGAACGCCTACCCGGTCGAGTGCAACGGGATGGGTGGTCGCGAGCAGCGGATGGGCGGCGATGCAACCAAGTCGCAAATCTTTGACCACACGTTCTGTGAGTTCACCTTCGGCGACGGCACCAAGATGTTCAGCCAAGGTCGGCACCTCCGCGGTGGCTGGAACTACGTCGGCGAGTTTGCGCACGGCAGCAAGGGCACAGCCGACCCGTCGGGCGAAATCTTTGGCGAAAACGCCTGGAAGTTCACGGGTCAGCGGCTCAACGGCCACCAGCAAGAGCAACACGACCTGATCGAAGCCATGATGGCCGGCAAGATCTACAACGAAGGCGAGTTCGGTGCGAAGTCGACGTTCGCCGCAATCCTCGGCCGCGAAGCGTGCTACTCGGGTCGCGTTCTGAAGTGGGACGAATTGCTCGCCAAGGGCAAGGACCTGGCACCGGGCATCGACGAGTACACGCTCGACTCGCTGCCGCCGGTGATGCCGGGCGAAGACGGCAAGTACCCCGTTCCGGTTCCGGGCGAGTACGACCCGTTCGCCTGATTCCCAGGCCGTTTTGATTGACGCGTCCCGGGGACGCGTTAGGTTATAGAAGGCGGGGGCTTCGCCCCCACCATCCGCCTGCCCACGCTGGGCTACCGCCGCAGCGCACCTCCGAGGCGCGCTGCTGGCTGGATTGGTGGTGTCAGACCCAGTTCCTTGGATCGGACATCAGCGGATGATCTCCGCGACCGCTGTGCCGATCCAGGCTTTCGCCATCGCCAGAGTGTTTGGAGTAAGGCACCGTGCGAACCTCTGTTTCTGCTTGTGGTTGTTGTTGCCGTGGGCGATTGCCTGCCCCGCAGAACGCTTTCGTAGCGGTTGAGATAGCTTGCCAGGGTCGGGTTGCTCGCCGGCTGCTGACGCCGCTAGCCGCCGTAGCTGTGCTGTTAGCCACCGCAGCGCTAAGCGACGCCCACAGCAGTGATCCGGCTCCACCGGCATCGGACTCGAGCATTCGTTACGAGCAAGACGTACTGCCCATCTTCCGCCGGTCCTGCTTCGGCTGCCACCAAAACGGCAAGCGGCAAGGCGACTACCGGATGACCGAGTTCGCGGCACTGCTTGCCGGTGGCGAAAGCGGACAAGCGGCGATTGTGCCCGGTGATCCGGCGGCAAGCTACCTGCTCGAACAGATCACGCCTGTCGACGGACACGCGGTAATGCCGCCAGCACCCGCGGCACCGTTGTCCGCTGTCGAGATTGAGACCATCCGCGACTGGATTGCCCAGGGTGCCCCAAGCAACTCACCGGACGACGGGCCGAGCTACGATGCTGAACATCCGCCGGTGTACCACAACGCACCGGTGATCACATCGATCGATGTGTCGCATGACGGTCGCGTGATCGCTGCGGCTGCTTATCACGAAGTGATTCTGTGCGACGCGGCATCCGGTGAGTTGCTGGCAAGGCTGGTAGGTCTCAGCCCACGGATCAACAGCGTGCGGTTCTCGCCGGACTCGACACGATTAGCTGTCGCTGCGGGGACGCCAGCCGAAGCCGGCGAGTTGCAGGTTTGGGATGTCGCCTCGCGACAATTGCAATGGTCGATTCCACTGGGCAGCGACACGCTCTCGGGAGTCTGCTGGTCACCGGACGGTTCGAAGATCTCGCTGGGCAGTAGCAATATCGTCCGCGCGCTCGACGCCAACAGCGGTGAAGAAGTCCTGTTTCAAGGAGCACACGAGGACTGGGTGCTCGACACCGCCTTCACTGTCGACGGCAGCCATCTGGTCTCTGTGGCTCGCGACATGACCTGCAAGCTGACCGAGGTCGCCACGCAGCGGTTCATCGACAACGTCACCTCGATCACTCCCGGGGCGCTCTCGGGCGGACTCAACGCGATCGTCCGTCACCCCTCTCGCAACGAAATCTTTGTCGGCGGCGCTGATGGCGTTGCCAAGGTGTACCAGGTCTTTCGCACGACCGCGCGCAAAATCGGCGATGACGACAACCTGATCCGCGCCCTACCAGCGATGAATGGCCGAATTTTTTCGGTCGCCATCAGTGCTGACGGGACCCGTCTGGCAGCCGCGGCGACGATCGACGGCGGCAGCGAAATCCGCGTTTGGCATTACAACTTTGGTGGTGCGACGCCGGAGGAGATCGCACAGCTCGCAACACGCAAACCCGAAGAACTGAACGAGGCCGAGCAGAAACGTTTGGCCGAATATCGCCGCAGCGAAGCGGCCGAGGTGTGGCGGACAACGGTCCCAGACCATGCGATCTATGCGATCCGGTTTGCTCCCGATCAGTCGTTGCTCGCTGCAGGCAACTCCGACCAACTGCACCGCTTTAGCCCCAGCGGCGAATCGCTCAATAGCTGGCCCATTGTACCGATCGCCGCCCCCTCGTCGGATTCCCCGGCTGCGCAGCCGTTGGCTATCGCTCAGTGGACCCGTTCGGACACGCGATCCGCGGAGCAAACAAGTGAGTCTGCAATCGACGCGGGGGCACTCGTGCGGCTGGAAACCACACCGCGCGAAATTTCGCTGCTCGGTCCGCTGGCCTACGCTCAGTTGATCGTCACCGCCACTTTGGCTGATGGATCGGTGGTCGACGCGACGCGCTGGTGCGAAGTCCAGCCGAATGACTTGGTGGCCGCCGATTCGCGGCTGCTCTTACGCCCGCTGGCCGATGGCCAGGGTGAACTCGTCGTCCGCATGGGCAAGCATACGGCTCAGGTGCCGGTGAGCGTAATCGGCCTGGAAGAGCAGTGGACGGTCGATTTCATTCGCGATGTTAACCCGGTTCTCAGCCGGTTAGGGTGCAACCAAGGATCGTGTCACGGGGCGCAGGACGGCAAGAATGGTTTCAAGTTGTCGCTCCGCGGCTACGATCCGATCTTCGACATCCGTGCGCTGACCGACGATCACGCCGCCCGCCGCATCAATCCCGCGGCGCCCGACGATTCATTGATGCTTCGCAAACCACTGGGGCTCTCGCCGCATCAAGGCGGAACACTGATGGCTGCGGGCGATCCGTATCACAGCATTCTTCGCCGCTGGATCGCAGACGGTTCCAAACTCAACTTGCAAACGCCGCGTGTCAGCCGCATCGAGATCACGCCCGCCGATCCGGTCGTCAATCAAATCGGTACGCGGCAACAGGTACGGGTCGTCGCCTACTATGCCGATGGTGGACAGCGGGATGTGACGCATGAAGCATTCATCACCAGTGGCAATACCGAAGTTGCGGATGTCGATTCCACGGGTTTGCTAACGACGGTGCGCCGCGGCGAGGCACCGATTCTCGCCCGCTACGAAGGCGCCTACGCAGCCACGACGTTGACGGTGATGGGCCAGCGTGAAGGTTTCCAGTGGACGCAACCGCCGTCTTGGAACCGTATCGATGACCTGGTGGCGGCCAAATGGGAGCGGCTGCGAATTCTGCCCAGCGATCTGTGCAGCGATGAAGAGTTTCTCCGCCGTGTCTACCTCGACCTGACCGGCCTTCCGCCCACCAGTGACGAGATCCGCGCCTTCATTGCCGATCCAACCGAACCTCAACGAAAACGCGCTGCGACCATCGACCGGCTTATTGGCAGCGAAGCATTTGTCGAGTTCTGGACCAACAAGTGGGCTGACCTGCTGCAGGTCAATCGAAAGTTCTTGGGTCCGGAAGGCAGCCTCGCCTATCGCAATTGGATCCGCCAGGCGATTGCCGAGAACAAACCTTACAACCAATTCGTCCATGAGATTCTGACAGCCAGCGGCTCGAATCGAGTGCATCCGCCAGCCTCCTATTATAAGGTGCTGCGGAATCCTGATGAGATCATGGAGAACACGACGCACCTGTTCTTAGGTATCCGCTTTAACTGCAATAAGTGCCACGACCACCCGTTTGAGCGTTGGACTCAGGACCAGTACTATCAAACCGCAGCTTACTTTGCTCGCACCGCGCTGCGACGCGATCCCGAAAGTGGTGATGCGACGATCGGTGGCACCGCCGTTGAAGGTGCC